>JBJEQM010000238.1:0-1784 GCA_051881755.1 Oscillospiraceae bacterium | reverse complement strand
GTTGTCCCTGTTGCCCAGCGTGATGTGTACAACGGCGGTTTCGAGTACCTTTCCCGTATGGTCAACTACTGCGACCTTGCAGCCTGTGCGGTAGCCCGGGTCAAGTCCGAGAGTCACTATCCCCTTAACGGGCGGCTGCATAAGCAGCTGACGAAGATTTGAAGCGAACACCTTTATAGCAGCCTCGGCGGCATTTTCCGTGAGATACGCTCTCACTTCGCGCTCGATAGACGGCTCGATAAGTCGCTTGCAGCCGTCCTCGCAGGCAAGACGTACCAGTTCGCCGCAGGGAGATGTATTTTTCACATACTTGTCCGTCACAAGCTTTACGCCGCTTTCGTCGGGGACTGTTACCGTGACTTTCAGCTTGTCCTCACGCTCGCCGCGGTCAAGAGCAAGCACGCGGTGTCCCGCTATCTTGTTTACAGGCTCGGTATAGTCGTAATAGTTGCGGTAAACGGTATCCTCCTCGGGGTCGGCGGCAACGGAGGAGATCGTACCCGTTTTGATGTACAATGTACGCAGCGCCTTTCGCAGCTCCGCATCATCGGAGATGTCCTCGGCAATAATATCCATAGCGCCCTGCAAAGCCGCCTGCACGTCGGGAACTTCCTTTTCCTCGCTGACGAATTTTGCAGCCTCGGTCTCGGGGACGGTCTTAACGTTCTGCATTAAGATAAGCGCCGCCAAAGTTTCAAGTCCGCGCTCTCTTGCAACGGAAGCACGGGTCTTGCGCTTTGGCTTGTAGGGACGGTAGATATCCTCCACCTCCACCAAAGTAGCCGCCTTTGAGATAGCGGCGGCAATATCGTCGGTCATTTTGCACTGCTCGGTTATGGCGTCGGTTATCTCCTGCTTGCGCTTTTCGAGATTGCGCAGGTAGGTCAGACGGTCAAAAATTTCGCGCAGCAGCTGGTCGTCCAGCGAGCCCGTCAGCTCCTTGCGGTAACGGGCGATAAAGGGAATGGTCTTGCCGTCGTCGATAAGGGCAACGGTGTTGTCGATCTGTTCCTGCCGAAGCTTAAATTCGGCAGCGAGAGTGCTGTTAATATCCATATTTTGCTCCTGATATATAAATTTTCTTTATAATTATATCATAAACGAATAAATTTTGCAAGCGTGAAGGGATAATATAAATATGATATGTCAGTATAAGACTATATATAGTCCGCGTAAAAAAATATACATGGTATAATAATATTATGACTTTATATGGTCTATATTATCGGAAGCGCTCCGAGGAAAGGATATGCTAAAATGAAAATTCAGAAGGCTGTTGCCGAAAGGATAATCAAACTCTGCGGCGAGAGAAACATAACCGTGAACGGTCTGGCAAATATCTCCGCTGTATCACCATCAACTATAAAAAATATCATCTACGGCGCAAGCAAAAACCCCGGTATCGCCACAATCAAAATGCTGTGCGACGGTCTTGAGATATCAATACAGGAATTTTTTGAGGACGAAATCTTTTACGATCTTGAACAGGAAATAGAATAACAAAACGGAGCGATGTACTATGTATCGTATCTCAGTTGCGGACGACAATGCACTTCATCTTCAAGAGATCAAACGGCAGTTACAGAATATTTTGCAGGATAAAATACAAAGCGTATGCGAATTTTCGGGCTTGGAAGAGCTTATGGGGTATATTGCAAAGCAGGGCTTTCCATTTGACATCATCGTTACGGACATTGACTTCGGCGAGGACGGCGTTACGGGAATCAAGCTTGCAGAGGAGATACACAAAATATCCCCTGCCTGCCGCATTATTTTCTGTACCG
>JBJEQM010000237.1:0-1784 GCA_051881755.1 Oscillospiraceae bacterium | reverse complement strand
CGGTTTTACACAAATTTTTATTCGGTTTAGGTGCTATGTGCAAGTCGGGACTTTTTATTTATAATGTTTAATATATGCGTCAAAAAATTCGCGGTGGTCTGCAATATCAATTCTGTGGTCATAGGACATTTCATAAAAATCCATCATTAAATATTGCTCGTCAATATTATCGTAGTGGTTTTCTTCACCGTTTATATATTCATTTAATGAAGCCCATGTCGTATCAACAAAGTACCATTTATCCCCACAGTAAACAGCGTTCCACTCGTGGTTGACAGGCTGTGTGTCCCAATCCTGCATTTCAGCAAGTCCGCTGCTGCCGCTGCCGCGCAGATTTACACAATACAGTCCCTGTGCCTCGCATAATGCCGAAAACAGATTAGAATATCCTGCGCAGGTCGTTCTGTGCAGGGCGAGAGTGGTTTCAAGGCTGATGGTATCAAAATTGATTCCTGCTCTTGCCGCGTCTTCATTATAATATATGTTATCCGATACCCACAAAGCAATTGCATAAGCTTTGTCATAATCTGTTACACACTCCGCGCATATTTCATCGGACAGCTTATTTATGTAATACATGACCGCGGCGCTTGCCGTTTCATTCATATCCGCAGAAATATATCCGACCGAAACTTCTGCGCCATGGTTTTGTATCTTATTCATATATAATATATTTTTATCCGCCAGCGCCTTATTGACAAAATCCTTATCGGAAACATTAAAATCGCTTTTGGGGAGTTTAAGCTCAATTTCTTCAATGGAATTATTCACCAAAGTATTTTGTAATGCTGCTTCGGCAATAAATCTGCTTTTTTCAAGCTGTACAGATAATATTTCATTTTTATTACGAAGCCTTTCCTCGTTGGCAGCAATCGTATTGATACTATCGTTCAATTCATCAAATTTGATTTTTACTATTAATGCAGAAACAGCCAAAATAACCAAAATCAATATAAGAATAAACAAATTGTCTGATTTGCTCTTCTTTTCGGATTTCATATACCGATTACCCCTTGTTATTTAAATTTCCGTAAAAAAGTAGGTCTGAACCATTTCATATAACACGCCTTGACCATGCCCAAGGTAAAATCATACAGCAGGAAAATGCCGTTCATTATGATAAACAGACCGGGTATCATAAAGTCGTTCATAAACCCGAACTCCTCCACCAGATCAACAGTACCCAGTACCTTTACCGTCAGCTGATATATTATTACAATAGCAGCATTGAACACCGCAAGCTTGATTATCCATTGGATAATTTTAAGCTTGATTTTTTCGATAACGTCCTTTAAAATGGGATAATATCCGAAAAATACCGAGAAAAATATAGCGGCTTCCTTGTCGGGCGTGATAAAAAACGAAAGAATGGCAACTGTTGCATAAGTCACAAACGCCCACGACGGCGAGACCTCAATGGCAACTACCGTCATCATCATGCCTGCAAAAAGCGGCAGAGTTATATTCAGCGGCGGAAACACCGCCGTAAGAAACATCATTACAAGACACAGCGCCGCAACAATGCCGCCAAGAGAGACCTTATAGCTGACTTTTTTTGTATTTTCCTTTTTTTCACTCATAATATCCGTTCTTTCTTAACAGCATGGTATACAATCGCCGCCCATACATTCACAGCAGCAGTCCGCACATATCAAGCCCTGACACAAGTTGCAGCAGCCGTTTCCCACGCTCGCTCCGCCAGATGCGGTGTATGGATTTCCGTTCATTCTGCCCTGCCTGCTGTCGGACATATGTCTCAGCGCCGAAGAATATTCGGGATTGCT
>JBJEQM010000236.1:0-6711 GCA_051881755.1 Oscillospiraceae bacterium | reverse complement strand
ATCTGACGAAAAATCTGACTGCGCATCTGTACGGCAATGGTTGCTCGGCATTGCCCAAAAATTTCGGACGGGTATCATATCCGCCCGATTTTTTTACAATTATATACCATAAAAAATATATCTCAGGGTATTGACAAATGTATACTCGTGTGGTATACTTTAATCGCAGTAAAAAACACCGTCCTTGATAAAGGACGTAAAATTCAATTCAGGAGGAATGTAAAATGAAAAAGTGGGTCTGTTCCGTATGCGGTTATGTTTATGAGGGAGAAAACGCTCCCGAGAAATGTCCTCAGTGTAAAGCTCCTGCTTCCAAGTTCACAGAAGCAGCAGGCGAAAATGCACTCTGGGCTTGTGAGCACGTTGTAGGCGTTGCAAAGGGTGTTGATCCCGAGATCATCGAGGGTCTTAACCAGAACTTCACAGGCGAATGCACAGAGGTAGGTATGTATCTTGCTATGGCAAGAGTTGCATACAGAGAGGGCTATCCCGAGGTTGGTATGTACTATGAAAAGGCTGCTTACGAAGAGGCTGAGCACGCTGCTAAGTTTGCAGAGCTTCTCGGCGACGTTGTAACACCTTCCACAAAGAAGAATCTTGAAATGCGCTACATGGCTGAGAGCGGCGCCTGCGAGGGCAAGCTGAAGCTTGCTGCAAAGGCTAAGGAGCTTGGTCTTGACGCTATCCACGACACAGTTCACGAGATGGCTAAGGACGAAGCAAGACACGGCTGCGGCTTCAAGGGTCTCCTTGACAGATACTTCGGCTAATATCAAGGTCTGTATTTATTAAGAAAAAACGGCTGCTGCATGGCATTGATTTGCTGTGCGGCAGCTTTTTGTTGTTTACAATACAGTTCAATTGTATTTATTGAACATAATTTGTTACTTTTCCGCGGCGCGATTTTCAAAGGTGCTTCGCTGTTTGAAAATTGAAAACGCCGATCGCATTATATCGGTTCGGTTCGGTCTGCTTTGAATGGCTGTTCTCAGCGGACTGACTTTCCTTGCGATCGGCGTTATTATTTTGTTGATTTTATCTCAGCTTGCTGCCGTTTGGGATATCCTTATCTACAAAGATGACCCTCGCGTCCTCGCCTACGTCGGCGGCGACTATCATGCCTTGGCTCTCAACGCCGCACAGCTTTGCAGGCGCAAGGTTTGCCACAACGATTATCTTCTTGCCGATAAGGTCCTCGGGAGCGTACCACTTTGCTATGCCCGATACTACCTGACGTGTGCCGAAGCCGTCGTCAAGCTGAAGCTTCAGCAGCTTCTTCGCCTTAGGCACCTTCTCGCACTCCTTGACCTCCGCAACGCGCAGGTCTATCTTGCCGAAATCGTCAATGGAGATGGTGTCGGAAATGGGTACAAGATTTGCCTTGTCCACGTCCTTTTCCTCCTTGGGAGCGTTGGCGGCGATAAGAGCGTTGAGCTCGTCTATCTCCTTGTCAACGTCGATCCTGGGGAAGAGAACGTCTCCCTTGTGAACGGTGACATTTGCGGGGAGAACGCCGAACTTGCCTGCATTTTCGTAGGTAACGTCCGCCTCGGAAGCGCCTATCTGCTCCCACGCCTTAGGCATTGTGGTGGGCATAAATGCGGAGAGGAGGGTGGTGGTTATCCTGATAGTTTCAAGCAGATTGTACAGTACAGCCGCAAGACGGGGCTTGTTTGCTTCGTCCTTGGCAAGTATCCAGGGCGCTGTCTCGTCGATATACTTGTTTGCGGCGGAGACAACATCGAATATCTTCATGAGCGCAACGTTGAGCTGGGTATTTTCCACAGCCTCGTCCACCTGCGCACGGAGAGCGGTCGCCGCGGCAATAAGGGCGTCGTCAAACTCGCCGCTCTGCTTCTCCTCGGGGAGAGTGCCGTCAAAGTATTTCAGCACCATGGCAACGGTACGGGAGATAAGGTTGCCCAGACCGTTTGCAAGGTCGGAGTTGATGCGGTTTATCATTATCTCGTTGGAGAATGAGCTGTCCGCGCCAAGAGCCATTTCGCGCATAATGTGGTAGCGGATAGCGTCCGCGCCGTATCTCTCGCCCAGTACGAACGGGTCAACAACGTTGCCCATGGACTTGGACATCTTCTGTCCGTTAAAGGTTATCCAGCCGTGAACGGCAAGATGCTTTGGCAGGGGCTGCTCAAGCGCCATGAGCATAGCAGGCCAGATGATGGCGTGGAAACGCATGATGTCCTTTGCGACCATGTGAACGTCGGCGGGCCAGTATTTGCCGTAATCGTCGTACTTTTCATTCATAAAGCCAAGCGCCGTGATATAGTTGGAGAGAGCGTCTATCCACACATAAACAACGTGCTTTTCGTCAAAGGAAACGGGGATACCCCACTTAAAGGACGTTCTTGATACGCAGAGATCCTCCAAACCAGGCTTGATGAAATTGTTTACCAGCTCAACCGCTCTTGTCTTGGGACGGAGGTAGTCGGTCTCGGTGAGCAGCTTCTCGATGCGGTCGGCGAATGGGGACATCTTGAAGAAGTAAGCCTCCTCTTTAGCCTCGGTGACCTCGCGGTGGCAGTCGGGACAGCAGCCGTTCTCGTCCAGCTGGGACTCCGTCCAGAAGCTTTCGCAGGGGGTGCAGTATTTGCCCTTATATTCGCCCTTGTAAATATATCCTCTGTCGTACAGCTCCTTGAAGATCTTCTGTACGGCTTCAACGTGGTAATCGTCGGTGGTGCGGATATAGCGGTCGTAGCTGATGTTCATATAGCTCCAGAGCTTCTTGAATATCTCGACGATCTCGTCGACGTACTGCTTGGGTGTAACGCCCTTTTCGGCGGCTTTCTGCTCGATCTTCTGACCGTGCTCGTCGGTGCCTGTCAGGAACATTACGTCATAGCCCTGCATACGCTTGTAGCGCGCGATGGAATCGCAGGCAACGGTGGTGTAGCAGTGTCCGATATGGGGGTTGCCCGACGGATAATAGATAGGCGTGGTGATGTAAAAAGGTTTCTTTGGCATTTTATATTCCTCCCGTGGGATATTTTGCATTGTGATTATACTATTATATATCAAAAATATCTTGTTGTCAACGGCTTTAAGCGGGCAAAAAAAATGCCGAGCGACGTGCTCGGCGGAAATAAAGAAAAATGAAAAAAATATGTGTAGAACAAAAGAAAGGAGACAACAAAACGGATGTTAAACTTAATAAATAGAATTATACGAATTCTAACATCGATATTATTATAACTCATACATTGCCGTACGTCAACAGTTTTTATATAAAAAAAGCAAAATTGTATAAGTGCACAAATTTGATGCGTGAAAAATGTATATTTTGCTATATTTGTACTTCCTGTAAAAGCAAAACATAGCAAATCGGGATAAAATAACCGTTTGTATCTGTACAGTTTAGCAAAAAATATACTCGGGAAGATTTTGCAGTTAATTATAATATCACATATCGGCGCGGTTGTCAAGAGCAAATTTTAAGGCAATACCGAACAATCACCGGCTAACGCCTTTGCCGCACATCTGCTTGCATATTTTCCGTCATATTGCACATAAATTTTTTGACATACGACAGTATGCCTGCAAAATTTATGTACAATCTGACGAAAAATCTGACTGCGCATCTGTACGGCAATGGTTGCTCGGCATTGCCTTAGCATAATATGAGAATAATGTCAATATATGCGATTTATTACGAAAATATTTGCTTCGCTATTGAAAACCGCAGACTTTTATTGTATAATATACATATCTGTTAGCGATTGAGTCTGAAAGGATAAATATGATAAAGAAAATATTAAAAGCGGTCGTGCGGTATTTTCATAAGCTGGACAAGGGGCTGCTGCTGGCGGTGCTGGGAGTTTCCGCGCTGTCGGTGATGCTGATGTATTCGCTGGTGCAGAACGGCGTGACCTCAAAGTCGGAAAATATGTATAAAATGCAGTTTATCTGTATGTGTATCGGTACGGCGCTTGCGCTTATAATGTCGGGGCTGGACTACCACTGGTTTACCAAGCTGTGGTTTTTGTATGCTCCTGCGGCGTTGGGACTGACCATGCTGACCTTTACTTCGCTGGGTTATCAGCCTGTGGAGGGTGTTGACGACAAGGCATGGATAAATCTGGGCTTTACCACAATGCAGCCCTCGGAGATACTGAAAATAGCGTTTATAATGACCTTTGCCATACATCTGAGCAAGGTGGGCGAAAAGATAAACCATATACTTAACGTGATACTGCTGTGTATCCACGGCGCGATACCCACCGTTATAGTAGTATTGCAGGGTGACGACGGAACGGCTATCGTGTTCCTGATGATATTTGCGGCAATGCTTTTTGCGGCGGGGATATCATGGAAGTATATATTGACGGCGGCGGTGGCGGCTCCTGCGGCGATATGGGTGCTGTGGAACAAGGTAATGCAGTCCCACCAAAAGCTGCGATTTGAGGTGCTGTGGGCGGAGGATCCCATAAACGATCCGCAGTATACCGATATATATTATCAGCAATACTGGGGCAAGCTTGCTCTGGGCAGCGGACAGCTTTTCGGCAAGGGTCTGGACGCGGATAACTATGTCAGCGTGCCCGAGGTACAGAACGACTTTATCTTTACCTATGTGGGACAATGCTTCGGCTTTGTGGGCTGTATCGCGCTGATAACCGTGCTGGCGTACATCTGCCTGAAGATCGCGGCGGACAGCCGTATTGCAAAGGACGACCTCGGAAAATACATCTGCGTTGGCGTTTTTGCCATGATATTCATACATTGTGTGCTGAATATCGGCATGGTGCTGGCGGTAATGCCCGTTATCGGCGTACCGCTGCCCTTTGTAAGTCAGGGCGGCTCGTCCATGGTAAGTATGTTTGTCAGCATTGGTCTGGTAATGAGCGTGTATTCTCACTCGGAGAAAAATTACCGCGTTTTCTATGACTATGAAGCGTAAAAAGTGAATAATGAACAGTGAATAGTGGGCGTTTATGCCTGCTGTTCACTTTTTTATTTGCATAAAAACAGTGAACAGCAATTCAAACTGCTTGCTGTTCACTGTTAATTATTAACTGTCAACTATTCACTAAACGATTTTTACTCGATCCGCCAGTCCACAGGCTCAATGCCGTGTGCTTCAAGGAACGCGTTGGTCTGTGAGAAATGTCTGCTGCCGAAAAATCCGTTGTATGCCGAAAGGGGACTGGGGTGCGCCGACTGCAATATAAGGTGGTTTCGGTTGGTGATAAGTTTCGCCTTGGAGCGGGCGTTTGCTCCCCACAGGATAAACACCATAGGCTTTTCACGCTTGTTCAGCAGCTCGATGACCCTGTCCGTGAATATCTCCCAGCCCTTGTTTTTGTGTGAGTTTGGCTGGCTCTCGCGGACGGTCAGCACCGTGTTCATAAGCAGCACTCCGTTTTTCGCCCAGCTTATAAGCTCGCCGTGGCTTGCGGGCGGTATGCCCAAGTCGCTTTCCAGCTCTTTGTATATATTTTGCAGGGACGGAGGCAGGGGCGTACCCTTTTTCACGGAGAAGCAAAGTCCGTGAGCCTGTCCCGGCTGATGATAGGGGTCCTGTCCCAGAATTACCGCCTTGACGTCGCTGTACGAGGTATATTTCAGCGCGTTGAATATATCATACATATTGGGGTAAATATGGTAATGCCCATACTCATATTTGAGAAACTCACGCAGGCGGAGATAATATTCCTTGTCAAACTCGCCCTTGAGTATATCGTCCCATTCGTTGCCAATATTGACCATGTGTTAGTCCCCCCTGTTCCTTACCTGCACAAATGCCGCGTCAAGCAGCGCGATAGTGTCGTTCCAGCGTATGTCCGATGCGGACGCGCCGAACACGATACAGATTATCTGATGGTCGAAGCGCTCCGCCGTTGCTACTACGCAGTAGCCTGCCTGGTCGGTCATGCCCGTTTTCATGCCTGTGGCGTACATATAGTATATATCGCTGTATGTCTGAATGAGCCTGTTGCTGTTCTCCCATGAAATCCCCTCGCCCGAGAGCAGGGTCACATATTTGTTGGCTGTGCCTGCAGCTTCCATAAGGCGCGGGAAATTCTCGGCGTACATTGCAATGCGCAGCATATCCTTGACGGTGGTGTAGTGATCGTCGTCGTGGAAGCCGTCGGGATTGGCGAAGTGAGTGTCTTCGCAGCCGAGAAGTTTGGCGGTGCGGTTCATTTCGTCAACAAAGGTCTGCACGGCGCTTGCAGGGGAGAGCATATCGTCCTTGGCGAGTATCCTGCCTACGTTTGCGGCGGCGCAGTATGCCGCGTCGTTGCCCGAGGGAAGCATAAGTCCGTCAATTATCATGCCCGTGTCAAGCTGCTGTCCCTTGCTTATCATGGCAAGGCTGGAGCCTGCATTTACAAGGTCGAGCTCGTTTCCGACGGTAAAGACCTGTTCCGAGGGGACGTTATTCAGCACGATAGACGACGTAAGTATCTTGGTGGTGCTGGCGGGATAGCATTTTTCCTCCGCATTTTTGGCGTAAAGCACCTCGTTTGCCTCCACGTCGTATACAATGGCGTACTCCGAGCGTATTATCATGTCAATGGGGTAGGTCTCTTTAAGCTGTATATTTATATTCGCCACTGCCGCAATGGCGGGGTCGAGCTTTTCTATTTCCTCCGCCGAGCCCTCCGCGGGGACGACTTCGCCGCTTTCGTCGGTTACGACGGTAGTCTGTGTTATGTATTCGTATTCGTCCGAGACTATCTCCAGCGG
>JBJEQM010000235.1:0-1791 GCA_051881755.1 Oscillospiraceae bacterium | reverse complement strand
GAACAAAACAAACGCGGTGAGAATGCTGGAAGCCGCAAAGATAAATTTCCGCACAGCGGAGTATAAGGTGGACGAAAGCGATCTTTCGGGTATGCACGTTGCGGAGCAGCTGGGTCAGCCGCCCGAACAGGTCTTCAAGACCCTTGTGCTGAAAGGCGAGAAAAAGGGGTACATTGTCTGCTGTATCCCCGTTGACAAGGAGCTTGACCTGAAAAAGGTCGCCAAAGCCGCAGGCGACAAAAAGGCGGAGATGATACCCATGAAGGACCTGCTCTCCGTGACGGGTTATATCCGCGGCGGCTGCTCTCCCGTGGGCATGAAGAAAAAGTTCCCCACCTACATCGACGAGACCGCCGTTCTTTTCGATGAGATAGCTGTAAGCGCGGGAGTCCGCGGCGCGCAGATTATCATTGCTCCCGACGACCTGTGTAATTATGTTGAGGGAGAATATGTTGATATAACAACATAATATATTAACAAAAAATTTATATAATATATGAAAAATTTCTGCCGTATAAATTGTATTATATGCAGATGAGCAAAATTTTCTTTGGGGGAAAATTTAAAATGTATTCTGAAAATGCCGATACCGGTTACAGGCAGGATCTCGGAACGGATACATATATTCAGTATATTCTCGGGAAATATTCGGAAACTATTATCAAGCTGAGCTACACCTACGTCAAAAACACATTTGACGCGGAGGATATCGCGCAGGACGTTCTCCTTTCGCTGATAAAACGGAACAAGCCCTTTGAAAGCGAGGAATACGAGCGCGCGTGGATACTCCGCACCACCATAAATAAAAGCAAAAATCACGTTGCTTCGGGCTGGATAAGGCGCACCGTTTCCTTGGAGGATACCCACGATATTTCCGACGCCGAAACAGACTCCTCCGCTGCCGAGGAAAACGCGGTCATGGAGGCTGTGCTTTCGCTGCCCGAAAAATACCGAACACCCATACATTTATTTTACTACGACGGCTACACCATAAACGAGATAGCCGAAATTATACGGAAAAAACCCGCTACTGTGGGCACGCTCCTTGCAAGGGGCAGAGCTTTGCTCAAAAAAATGATGATCGGAGGTTTTGATGATGAGTAAGTCGATAAAACAATATAAAGACGCCATGGATAAGATCAGAGCTTCCGAGAATTTTATGAGCCGCACCGAAGACCTGCTGAAAGACGCGGTCAGAAGCGAGACGGAGATCGCCATCAAGCAGCCAAAAGCACGTAGGGCGAGAAACATCACCATAACCGCAGGAATGGGTCTTGCCGCCTGCATTATCGCGGTGCTGGCTGTAAGGTCGGGCTTTATACAGGATACCGCCGACATAACCGCAGACGCAGGCACAGCGGAAGTGACCTCCGTCACCGAGGTCACCGAGGAGGGCACGGAGCCTGTTTTCCTCGATATACAGGACGACAGCCAGATGGAAGCCCTTGAACAGGATATGCCCGAGACTTTTCCCGAAGATAAGGAGGATATCCGTGACAGCGACAATGTAACGACGACCGCTGCCGAGACGAAAGAGCCTGCCGAGAACGCTCCCTCCATTGCTGCGGCTGCCGTCCCGACGGAAACAAAGCCCGTATCGTCCGAGACTGCTCCTGCGGCGGTCTCCCCTGCTGCCGAAACGGAAAGTCCTGCTCCCTCCGTGGGCACTCTTTACGGCATTGATGAAGAGTTGGACGATTCTGCCGAATCCGTTGATGCCGAAGCCGTGGGCGCTGTTCCGACCGGCGCTGCTTCAAGCGATCCCCTTATAAGCTCGCTGTACAGTCTCGA
>JBJEQM010000234.1:0-6725 GCA_051881755.1 Oscillospiraceae bacterium | reverse complement strand
AATTGGGATTTAACGTATTTTCGTAGGGGACGGGTCTCCCGTCCCGTTTTATAACAGCGTTGGATACGACGGGACGGGAGACCCGTCCCCCTACAAAATATACCGATTTATCGCTTATACTAAACACCATTTAAAATATGGAAAAAATCAAGCCGACAATCTTGCATATATTGGATTTCGGCGCAGATTTTTTCCCGTTTTTTATTGGTGTTTAGTATTAGTAATTATTCATCATCATAATTCGTAACGATCCAATCGGGCGTTTCGGGACGCGACGCAAAATACCCCAGATCGTTGCTTTTCAGCTTGTGATCCTTGTGCCAGATGTGAAACTGCTCCTCTATCCAGTCCACGGCGGCATGATAGCCGTCACGGTCGAGAGGAAAATCCTGCTCCGCTACCGTTTCCGAAAGCTCAAAGCATTTTATATCGTACCATATCTGCACCGTTATTTTTTCCTTGGGGGTTATTCGAAAGCTGAAATCGTCGAAATTCTTTCCGCGCTTACAGCCGCTGTATTTGCCGCCCATGTCAAAATATTCAAACTCGGGTATCTTAAAGACCCTGTCCTGTTTTTCGTCCATGTACTCACCTTTTCCTGCCTGTCAGCCGAAAGCTTTCGTCCACCATATTCTTTATCTCGTCATCGGGCACGTCCGAGGCAAGATATACCGTATTCCAATGCACCTTATTCATATGATACGCGGACGTTACGCCCTCATACACACTGCGGAGAAAGTCCGCGTGGAGCGGCTCACATTTCAGATTAACGATATACCCGCCGTTGTGAAGCATGATAAGCCCGAACCATTTGCCCGTATCGGAGTGCCGCAGGACGGTAGTTTCGCTGTCCCCCTCAAAGGGACAGTCCGCTGCGGCTCCCGACAGGGTAAGAGCAAAGTCGATAAGCTCCTGCTTTATCATAAATTCTCAAATGCGGCGATGGACTGCTCTATCTTCTGCATTTTTTCCATAGCCTTGGCAAGCTTTGCCTTTTCGGCTTCTATCTGCTGTGCGGGCGCTTTCGCCATAAAGCCCTGATTGTTCAGCTTGCCGTTGGAGAAGTCGATGTCCTTCTGTACGGCTTTCTTTTCCTTATTAAGACGGGCAAGCTCCTTGTCCTTGTCCACAAGCTGATTCATGGGTATGAATATTCTCGCCGCGTCGGTAACAACGGTAACTGCGCCTGGCATTTCAACCTTATCCTCGATAACAACTTCGGAGGCGGAGGCAAGGCGCTCAAAGAACAGTCTTCCCTGCTCGAATATATCCTTGTCCGCGGTTTCGATATGGAGCGCTGCCTTTACGGAGGGCGGCACGTTCATTTCTGCGCGGCGGTTGCGTATTGCCTTGATAGCTGTGATTATCTTCTCGAATTTTACCTCGTCGGCTGTGTAGTCCAGCTCATTGTGATATACGGGGAAATCGGAGAGCATTATTGCGCCCTCTCCCTCGCAGAGTACCTGCCATATCTCCTCGGTGATGAACGGCATAAAGGGGTGAAGCAGCTTCAGCATACCGCGCATTACCCATACAAGTACCGCCTGTGCGTTTGCGCAGGTCTCGCCGCCTGCTTGTATACGGGGCTTGGTCAGCTCGATATACCAGTCGCAGTAAACGTCCCAGATAAAGTCATACAGCTTGGATACAGCAACGCCAAGCTCGAAGCTTTCAAGGTTCTGATTAACTTCCTTGGCAAGGGTATTGAACTTGCTGATTATCCACTTGTCCTCTACGCTGAGATTTTCGGGCAGACCCTCGGACTTGAAGTCGTCGGGAAGATTCATCATAATAAAGCGTGACGCGTTCCATATCTTATTGGCAAAGTTTCTGGAAGCCTTTACTTTTTCTTCCATATAACGCATATCGTTGCCGGGTGCGTTGCCTGTTGCAAGCATAAAGCGGAGAGCGTCCGCGCCGTACTTGTCTATCTCCTCCAGCGGGTCGATACCGTTGCCGAGGGACTTGGACATCTTTCTGCCCTGAGAGTCTCTTACAAGACCGTGGATAAGTACGGTATCAAAGGGAACTTGTCCCGTATATTCAATGCCGCTGAACATCATTCGCATTACCCAGAAAGGAATGATGTCGTAGCCTGTTACAAGGGTATTTGTGGGATAGAAATAGTCGAAATCCTCCGTCTTATCTGGCCAGCCAAGTGTGGAGAAAGGCCACAGAGCGGAGCTGAACCATGTATCAAGTGTATCGGGGTCCTGACGCATGGGCTTGCCGCACTTGGGACAAACCGCGCCGTTTTCCTTGGTAACTACCATCTCGCCGCAGTCGTCGCAGTAGAATGCGGGTATCTGATGTCCCCACCAAATCTGACGGGAGATACACCAGTCGCGGATATTTTCAAGCCAATGGAAGTAGGTTTTCTCGAAGCGCTCGGGAACGAACTTGGTTTCGCCGTTCTTTACCGCCTTGATAGCAGGCTCGGCAAGGGGCTTCATCTTCACGAACCACTGTGTTGATACTCTCGGCTCAACGGTAGTGCCGCAGCGGTAGCAGGTGCCGACGTTGTGTGCGTGCTCCTCAACGCGTACAAGGTAGCCGCCCTTGTCAAGGTCCTCGACTATCTTCTTGCGCGCCTCGTAGCGCTCCATGCCTGCGTACTCGGGATAATCGTCAACAATGTGAGCGTCCTCGGTGAGCACGTTTATAACGGGCAGGTCGTGGCGCTTTCCGACCTCGAAGTCGTTGGGGTCGTGTGCGGGTGTTATCTTTACAACGCCCGTACCAAACTCAATATCAACATAATCATCGGCAACAACGGGTATCTCTCTGCCGACGAGAGGCAGGATAAGGGTCTTGCCGATAATATCCTTATAGCGGTCGTCGTTGGGATTTACTGCAACGGCGGTATCGCCAAGCAGGGTCTCTGGACGTGTTGTAGCCAGCTCAACATAGCCGCTGCCGTCCTTGAAGGGATAGCGCAGGTGCCAGAAGAATCCTGCCTGATCCTCATATGTTACCTCGGCGTCGGAAAGTGAGGTCTTGCAGTGCGGACACCAGTTGATTATCCTCTCGCCGCGGTAGATAAGTCCTTTATTATAGTAGTTTACGAACGCTTCCTTTACGGCTCTGGAGCAGCCCTCGTCCATTGTAAAGCGCTCGCGTGACCAGTCGCAGGAGGAGCCCAGCTTTTTCAGCTGCTCAACGATACGTCCGCCGTACTTCTTCTTCCATTCCCAAGCGCGCTCCATGAACTTTTCGCGGCCGATGCCCTCTTTGGTCAGACCCTCTTCCGCCATGGCGGCAACTATCTTTGCTTCGGTTGCGATAGCTGCGTGGTCTGTGCCGGGGAGCCACAGGGCGGAATATCCGCACATACGCTTCCAGCGGATAAGAATATCCTGCAAGGTCTCGTCAAGGGCGTGTCCCATGTGGAGCTGTCCCGTAATGTTCGGGGGCGGGATAACTATAGTATAAGGGGTTTTCTTGGGGTCAACCGACGCCTTAAAGCAGTCGTTGTCCATCCAGTATTTGTATATTTTATTTTCTACATCGCGCGGTTCATAAAGCTTTGGCAGCTCATTCTTCATAAAAATCCAATCCTCCAATATGAAATATAAAGTATAAGGGTAATTATATCACAAAATCGGAGCAATATCAAGCACATTATATTAACTTTTCCATTTTTATTCGTGCTTTCATCGGATTTTAGGGCATTTGGAGAACTTTCCTCTAAGTCATATAATTGACTTCTACCAGAAATTTCTACCAAATTTTCTACCAAAATCGCTCTTTTTTGAAATTTTCCATTTCTTCATCGGTCTTGTCACATTATATTATATAATTACACGGCTGTGGGATGTGACGATTCCGCAGGCGTGTCTTTTTTCTTTTTTCTGCTGTTTGACTTCTTAGGTGCTGGCTTTTCACTTTCCGTTTCAGTCTTTGCTGACTGTTCGCTCTCGGCGGGAGTTTCCTCCTTCTTTGCACCAAGCACTCTTGAAATGGTCTCAGCCGATGCTACCTTTGCATTGTATTCAAGGTGACTGTAAAGGTTCGCCGTGATATTGAATGTCGCATGACCGAGCCACTCCTGAATAGCCTTCATCGGAATATCGTTTGCAAGCAAAAGGCTGGCACAGCTGTGACGGAGATCATGGAAACGGAGCATTTTCAGACCGTTCTTCTTGATGACCTCATGGAAGTCGTGCGTTACCGTATTGGGGCTGATGAGCTTTCCATACGGATCACAGCAGACAAAGCCCTCAAACTCGGTGCTGTATTCCTTACCGCCGAGCTTTTTGTAGTGTTTGTCCATTTTCTTCTTTTCAAGAAGCATCTCCTCAATGTGCGGTATCAGCGGAAGGGTTCTTCTTGTGGAATTGGTTTTCAGCCTGGTCTCCACAAAGAGCTTCGGCTTGCCGTTCTCGTCATAGTCGCTTACGACTTTACGCTCGATAGAGATAGTTTTTTTCTTGAAGTCGATAGAGTCCCACTTCAAACCGAGGATCTCACATCTTCTCAGACCGTAGTATGCGGCGATATGAACGATAAGCTCCAGCTTGTGATCTTTGAACACCTCAAACAGTTCATTCAGCTCGTCCTCATTGTAGAAAACGGCTTCGTGTCTTTCGGCTCTCGGCATCACCATTTTATCCATAGGGTGCTGCGGCAGTATCTCCATTTTCACCGCCCACATAAATGCGGAGTGGATCGCAAGGTAATACTGTTTGACCGAGCTTCCTTTTAAGCCCTGATCCATCTTGTAATTAAGGAATGTCTGAATCTGAGAATGGTTGAGATCGGCAAGTGTCACATCGGGATATTCCGCACTCATGTACTTCATAAAACGCTCCATGATCCTCTTGTAGCACTGGTATGTGGTACGGGCGGCATTGGGCTTGATAGCCGTCAGCCACTCTGAAAAGAAATCACTTAGCTCCTGATTGATGACAACAGGTTCACTCTCGTCCTCAGTATTCTTCTTTGGTGCTGTATTGAAAACCACCTGATTGTTGTTCCACTTGTCAGCGAAATCAGCCACGATCTCCTCGACAGCTTCATTCAGTGCTTTCTTAGTGCATTTCTCAGGCAGTCCTGTTGACACCCACTTGCGCTTACGCTTTCCTGCTTTGTCCTTGTAGTCAAAAACAACATACTGTTTTCCGTTCTTCACGGAAGTGATGTATTTATAGGGCAGACTTGCTTTCATTATAATTTCCTCCTTGCATTGAAAGCGGTAGAAGTCTGCTGTTGACTATTCAATTATAGCGCGAATCGTAATATAATGCAAGACCTACCAACCGCAATTCTCTATTTTCGGCGCATTGACCGGTTTTCATGGCTTGTTTTGTGCGCGTTGCAGAACGCAATTTATGACCTCGATCTTCGCCACTCGGATCTTGCGTCCGTGAGGCATTCGGGGAATCTTACCTTCTCTTACAAACTTGCACACCGTTCTGTATTTCAGGTCAAGCATTTCGCAAAGCTGTTCTGCACCTACAATATCGGGATAGTCGGCAAACATAGTATGATAAACGTCATTGGTGTTCGGCTGACTTTCCTCTGTTTCTATTATTTCAGATGTATCGTCCATAATCAAAACTCCTCTCGCAAAAGAAGAAATAGAAAACTGTACTGCTATGCAATACTAAAAGCGTTGATGTTTCATATTAAGTTTTCAAGATGCTGTAATACACCAGGTCTGTCAGTTATTTCTATGTCCAAGATTGATGTACTATTGGCAGACACCCTGCATGACACAGGGTATCTCCCGATAGGACATCGCCTATCAATTTGAAAATAGGAGTATAACATGAAGTCTTGATAAAATATCAGTACCACAGACGGCAGACAGCAAATGGGCATAAACTGTTCCGCCGTCCCTGATACCAAATGCAAGGAGTTCGGAGTGCCATAACCGTGATTTTCTGTCACGGCTCACACCCCTCTACTCTATAACCGAAAAAAACGAAGATTTCCTCATGATTTGAGAGCGTTTTTTCGGCTGAAAAGAAAAAATCGTTGTTATGCACAAAAATCATTCTTCATTTTCGTGCGCTATGATGTACTCCCTGAGCAGTCTCTTAGCTTTGTTGATCCTGTACTCGACTTTCTTCGGTGACACAGCATACTTCTTAGCCAGGTACATCATAGATACCGCCTTTTCAGACAGATAATCGTCCCTGATAAGCTGGTATTCAAAGGGATAGTCCATTCTCATCAGCTCCAATGCTACGGGCAGATAGCAGAGCCTTGCTTCTCTGAGCAGATCAGCCGGAGACAGCTCATCGGCAGGATAATCGGGTATCCTGCTAATGTCCTTGTGGTCAAGGTACATAACATCATGTGCAGCGTCCTGTTCTTCAAGGTAATGCTCCCTCCGTCCCATGCGGTTGTATTCTTTCTCCACCTCTCTCGGAACTTCGTCACCGAAGTGTGTATACTGAAACTTACTCATTTCCGCCTGCCCTCTTTTTAGAGATAAGCGGTTCTTTTCCCTCAGCCTTAATGCACTCATTAAGTGCCTTGACCGTGTATTTCTCCATAAATGCACAGTTTGCAAGGAAAATGCGGAGTATATTGTATCTTGGATCGCTTTTGCGAACCTTATGGGGAGTCAGGCTGAAAAGATATTCCTGCCTTAAAGGGTGAAGCCTGAGCGCAACGCAGAGCAAAATAAGGTTTTCATAGCCGATTTTCCTCTGGTCTTTGCAGTAGTAATAAAGACATGACCTCGAAATTCCCGTCAGCAGTGAGATCTGTCCCTG
>JBJEQM010000233.1:0-1794 GCA_051881755.1 Oscillospiraceae bacterium | reverse complement strand
CAGGATAAGATTATCCGTATCGGGTGAAGCCTCGGCGCGCTCCCACTTTGATACAGCCTGACGGGATATGCCTATCTTTTCCGCAAGCTCCTCTTGGGAATAGCCGTTCTTTTTTCTTAGCATTTGCAGCCTGTTAGCTGTTTCTACGTTCATGTCATAATTCCTTTCCTATATAATATTGTGAAACGTCTTATACTAATTTTTTAAAATCAGTATTTTTGTCAAGCAAGACGCGGTATTTTTTTACCCTGAACAAAGTATAGCATACTTTCGTGAAAAATTCCACCAACTACTGTTTGCAATTGAAAAAATATGCCGTTTTTTCTCCGCAACTATTGGTTGCAGCCGCGTATCTGCGTGATTTTACGGCACTTTTTCCGCAAAAAAATTTTTTGTAAAAAATATCTTTTCCCTCTTCCTTTTTTGCAGAAAAAAGTGTATAATAAATAACGTACACTATTTGCATATGAAAGGATACATAAAAATGAATAAAAAAGAGCTTGCAGAGATAAAGAAAAATTTTACCGACTCCAGCGGACTTTTTACCCTGAACAGAGTCGTTACCGCTTACATAGACCCTCAGAAAAACGTGCGCTGCAAAACCAATAATATGTACAGCCTTATCCCCGAGGAGGAGGGCAATGTTTTTATGGAGTCCCTGAGCAAGGTGTTCCGCGGAAGCCTTGGAAAGGGTCTGCTGGAATACGCTTTCCCCAATGAGCAGTATGAGGACGGCGGCGCGCAGAAAGAGCTGTATGAAGCTGTACGCACAAAGCTCAACGAGGAAGAGGCTGTGGACAAGCTTATCGTCCGCATTGTAAACAACCTCGCCTATGAGCCTGCATACACCATCATACTCGGTCACTGCTCCTACAGCATTATCACCAAGGATAAAAACGACGAAGCGCTTGACAGCTCCGCGGACGAATATAATTTTATCGTGGCGGCAATATGTCCTGCCAATACCGCCGACGACGGTCTCATGTTCAACAGCGAGACCAACACCATTGTCAAAAAGGCTAACACCGACCTCATCATCAGCCGCGAGCCTACCGACGGATTTTTCTTCCCCGTTTTCAGCGACCGCGGTCCCGACGTTAATCATGTAATGTACTTTACAAAGTCCCCCAAGAAGCCCAATATATCCTTTATTGACAACGTACTGGGCTGCGAATTTGTAATGTCCGCTCACGGCGAAAAGGAGACGTTTCAGGCGGTGCTCAACGATGTTGTGGGCGACGAGCTGAATTATACTGTTATAACCACCGTAAACGAGAAGATACAGGAGTATGTTACAAACACCAAGAACGACACCGAGCTTCCCGTGCTGGACGACAGAAAGATGTACAATATCCTCTCCGACAGCGGCGTAAGCGACGAAAAGCTGGAGGCTCTGCCTGCGGTATTCAAGAAAAAGGTGGGGGACGGCGTTCTTACCGCCACAAATCTTGTGGAGAACAAGACCACCCTCTCCACCCCCGATATTACCGTAAATATCAGCAAAAACGCCACCGACAAGGTGCGCACAAGAGTCGTGGACGGCAGAAGATGTCTCATTATCGACTTGGACGACCCTGCAATATCCATTAACGGTCTTACCACAAGAATAACCGAGGGAGTATGAAAGGAAACGAAATGTCAATAAACCAAAAGCTTAAACGCAAGGGTATAATGTCTCTGGCGGCGGTGGGCGTCGCAGCGGTGTGGCTCATACTGTGGAGCATATTCCCAATGGAATGGTACTCTCTGTTTTTCGCCTCCACCGTGGGCAGCTATGTACAGATAGTGCTGCTG
>JBJEQM010000232.1:0-1800 GCA_051881755.1 Oscillospiraceae bacterium | reverse complement strand
ATATTTGCAGGCATTGTCTGGAGCCAGATCTTGCCGGGACCTGTAACCTTTGTATTGAACAGACCCTCGCCGCCGAGAAGCACGTTTCCGACGCCCTTTACGGTCTCGATATCCATGGTGCAGGTCTCCTCCATTGCCGCAAGATAGCCTGTGTCGATATACATGGACTGTCCTGCCGCAAGCTCATATTCAACATAGCTGCCGTTGATCTCAAGGAAAACCATGCCGCTGCCGGAGAATTTCTGCATGATAAAGCCCTCTCCGCCGAAAAGTCCTGCGCCGATCTTCTTCTGGAAGAAGATATCCATGTTAACGCCAATGGTGTTTGCAAGGTATGCGGACTTCTGCGCTACGATAGCTTTCGATGTGGTATCGAAGCAAAGGATATCGCCGGGGAAGCTGGAAGCAAATGCTATCTCGCCGTCGCCGCCCTGAGCGGTATACTTGTTGCGGAAAATGGACTCGCCTGTTACAGCGCTCTTTGCCATTTTGCCCAAAGCACCCAGCAGACCGTTTCCGCCGCTGCCGAGACTTGTTTCCATCTTCATTGTAGCTGTCATCCAGGACATTGCGCCTTTCTGACACTCTACGGATTCCCCTGCTCCAAGCTTACAGATAAGCACAGGAAGCGGTGCGTTTTTTACTTCATACTGCATAATATGTACCCTCCATATTTATATTTTACCGCGCCGTATTAACGGAGCGGATTTTAACATATCCTTTGTGCGGTGCTGCCTATATCATATTCATCTCTCCGGCAACCATTACCGCCTCGGTCTTGTTTTTTGCGCCAAGCTTACGGTATATTTCCTTTATCCTTGAGCGCAGAGTCTCATAGTTTATATTAAGATTTTGAGCGGTCTCCTGTATGGAAAAGCCGTCCGCAAGACAGGTCAGTATCCTTACATCCATGGGCTGGAGCTTCGGATATTCTACGGAATTGACTTTAAGATACATCGGATAGCGTCTTGCCATTCTGCCTGTTTCGCTCAATACCCGTCCGAGCCATTCCTTGTTGATCTTTTTGTTGCTGACGCATTTGTCCGCACAGCTTTTCAGCATATCGTACACAGCGATACCCTCTTCGGAGATTATGGGTATAAATCTGTAATCGCATATTTTTTCAAGCGCTTCGATAAAGCCGCTTTCCCATTCTGCGCCCTTTCTGTAAAGTATTACCGCCGTCAGTATATCAAGCTCCATATTGATATATTTTCTGTCGCATTTTACAGCGTAATAACGTATAGCTTCTATCAGGGAATAGGCTCTATCATAATTTTCCAGCGCGATATAGCAGCGTATTTTCGTAAGATACCGATAGCGCTCCAGCGCGATAAAAATACTGTTTTCATCGGGAGCGTCCTTCATCCATTCGGCAACGAAATTCATATCTCCGTTGAACAGCGCCAGACGGCATCTCATAGCCTCAATATTTGGATAAAGCCTGTGCAGACCTTCATTGTGCGCTTCCTTTTCAAATGATGCCGGCAGCTCCTTGGCATTATTCATATCGCCGTGGCTGACATACTGCCTGATAAGCGTTGCGGTGGCTGCAAAGCAAAGCTCGGTTTTTCCTCCTGCCTCCGCTTCCAGCTTTGCCTTTGAAACAAGAGAGATTATCTCATATACTATAATATAGTATTACAGCCAATCTTTTTCCGTTTTATGTTCATTTAATATCAACAAACCGCCTTAATAATTTTAACATAGTAAATTTGCTTAATCAATTCTGTTGTTCAACAAAAATCGAAATAAAAATATCTTTATTTTCTTAATATCCTACAAATTTTTTTCATATAT
>JBJEQM010000231.1:0-1803 GCA_051881755.1 Oscillospiraceae bacterium | reverse complement strand
ACAAGTCCTGCAAAGACACAGCAAAGGAATTTCTCGAATACGAATACGAACGTACCAAAGACGGCGAAATTATAAGCGGCTACCCCGACAGGGATAACCACAGCATTGACGCTGTACGCTATGGAACGTTCCCTATATGGAGACAGAGGGGCAAATGAATATATTTACACAAATCAAGGAGGTGCTTCGGAGCTTGTTCGGCAAAAAGGATATTGAGGATAAAATCGGTGCGGATATTGCCGTATCACAGGATATGCTGGCAGCCATACGGCTCTGGACAGACTGCTATGAAAACAAGGCGGGATGGCTGACAAGTGAATATAAAGGCAAGCACCTGCCGTCTGCGGTAGCGCATGAGATAGCGCGCCTTGTGACGCTGGAATTTAAGTCTGAGCTGACGGGCGGAAAGGCTGCGGAGTTTCTTTCCGTACCGTACAGCAGGATAATATCCGATGCGGCGACGTTCACCGAATACGCCTGTGCAAAGGGCGGTCTGATGTTCAAGCCGTACATATCAAGCGGAAGTATTTACACATCATACGTTCAAGTAGACTGCTTCTTCCCCACCGCATACAACAGCAGCGGAGAAATCACGGGCTGCGTTTTCGTGGAACGCAAGGTCATCGGCAAAAAATATTATACCCGTCTGGAAACACACAGCTATTCACCGAGCAATTACACGGTATCAAACAGAGCGTTTCTTTCGGATAATTCATCGCAGCTTGGGCGCGCGGTATCCCTCGGCGACATACCCGAATGGGCGGAGCTGAGCGAGGATATTACACTGACGGGCTTCCGCCGTCCGCTGTTCTGCTACTTCAAAATGCCCGGGGCAAATCACATTGACGGCGGCTCCCCTCTTGGCATTTCGGTATTTGCAAATGCTCTGGACGCTATCAGGGACGCGGACGAGCAATATGCGCGTTTTCTGTGGGAATTTGAGGGCAGCGAGCTGGCTATATATGCGGACAGTACCGCGCTGAAAAATGATGATAACGGCGGATATGCTGCCCCCAAGCATAACAAACGGCTTTTGCGCGGTATTGATATAACGGACTTATATCAGCAATTCTCCCCTACAATTCGCGATCAGGCGCAAATAAACGGTCTGAACGAGATACTGCGTGATGTGGAGTTCCTGTCGGGTCTGGCGTTCGGTACAATATCCCGCGTGGAGGATACGGCAAAGACAGCGACAGAGATAAAGTCCAGCCGTCAGCGGTCATATTGTACAATATCTGCAATACAGCGGTCGTTACAAAATGCGCTGTCGGAGCTGCTTATATGCTTTGAGGATCTATGCGACTTTTATAAGCTTTGCCCCGTTGACAAGACGGAGCAGTCCTTTGAGTTCGACGACAGCCTTATCACCGACAGCGAGACTGAGCAGCGTATATATTTGCAGGAGGTAGCCGCAGGACTTATGCGCCCGGAGGAATATCGAATGAGAAGATACGGCGAAACAATGGAGCAGGCACTTAAAATGCTGCCCGACAGCTTCGGGGGCGATGAATAATGCCCGCACCTTTATCTCCCGAGCAGTTGGCGGAGGCGTCCAAGCGTTTGGACAAGCTGACCCAAAGCCTTGAAGATACCATACTGGAGGATATATGCCGCAGGATTGCAAAGGCAGGCGCTGTTACCGATACAGCGGAATATCAGCTTATGCGGCTGAAAGAAATGGGCTATGCCAACAGCTTTATTGAGAAGTCCATAGCCGATTATATGCAGAAATCGGAGGTGGAAATACGTCAGCTGTTCTTTGAGGCAGCGCAGGTATCGTCCGATTTTTACGAAAAGTAT
>JBJEQM010000230.1:0-6817 GCA_051881755.1 Oscillospiraceae bacterium | reverse complement strand
GATCTGAAAAAAAATTCGACAAATCTGAAAAAAAAGGTTGCAATTGTTGCACAAACGACGTATAATATATCTATATGGGATAAGTGCAGCCGTATCATAAAAACGGAATGTCCCCGTGCAGAGGTTTATAATACCATCTGCAGTGCAACAGCCGAGCGGCAGGACAGCGCTGCCGACCTTGCCCAAAGGTCGGAGCTTATGCTGGTTGTCGGCGGAAAGCACAGTTCCAACACGGTGAAGCTGCATCAGATATGCAGCGGCTACTGTAAGGCCTGCGTTCACATCGAAAACGCAGAGGAGCTTGAATCAAACCCGATCATCGCAGGTTTCCTTTCTCGCTCCGATAATACCGGCAAAAACTTTACGGTCGGTATTACAGCCGGCGCTTCGACTCCGGCATATATAATCAAGGAGGTACAAAACCAGATGAGCGAAATTTTAAAGAACAACGATGAGGACTTTAACTTTGAGGAGGCGCTCAACGCTTCATTCAAAAAAATATATACCGGTAACAGGGTGAAAGGATACATAACTGCTGTAAACAACACAGAAGCTGTTGTTGACGTGGGTACTAAGCACACGGGCTATATTGCACTGTCCGAGCTTACAGACGATCCCTCTCTTAAGCCCTCCGATATTGTTAAGCCCGGCGACGAAGTAGATCTCATCGTTATCAAAATCAACGACGCTGACGGCATCGTTCAGCTTTCCAAGAAGAAGGTCGACGCTATGGTGGGCTTTGACAATCTTGTCAAGGCTTACAACGAAGGCACTGTACTTGAAGGTACCGTTGCCAATGTCGTAAAGGGCGGCGTTATCGTTATTTCCGAGGGAACAAAGGTATTCGTTCCCGCTTCACAGGCTACTGCACGCCGTGATGAAAAGCTTGATACACTTCTCAAGAAGAACGTTAAGTTCAAGATCATTGAGATCAACGAGCAGAAGTTCAAGGCTGTCGGCTCTATCAAGGCTGTTCTCAACGCAGAAAGAGACGCTGCAAAGGCTAAGTTCTGGGAGACTGTTCAGGTAGGCGACAAGTTCAAGGGCGAGGTTAAGTCCATCACCAACTACGGCGCATTTGTTGACCTTGGCGGCATCGACGGCATGGTTCACATCTCCGAGCTGAGCTGGAACAGGATCAAGCACCCCTCCGAGGTAGTTAAGGTCGGCGACGTTATCGAGGTTTACGTTAAGGAACTGGACAAGGAAGCTAACAGAATCTCCCTCGGCTACAAGAAGGACGAGGACAACCCTTGGGTCAAGTTTGCTAACGAGTACGCTGTAGGCGACGTTGTTGACGCTAAGGTAGTTTCCATCACTCCTTTCGGCGCATTTGCTCAGATCATCGACGGTATCGACGGTCTTATCCACATCTCTCAGCTGGCTAACAAGAGAGTTACAAACGTTAAGGACGTTCTCTCCGTTGGCGACGAGGTAAAGGCTAAGATAACAGAGATCGATATTGAAAAGAAGAGGATCAGTATGTCTATCCGCGAGCTTCTCGAGGAAGAGGGCACAGAGGAATCTGCCGAATAATCTGCTGTTTTTATGAAAAATATGCAGACCCGCTATCGAAACGGGTCTGCTTTTTTCGGTATGATAAGTATATATAAATTTGCATAACCCATGTTAAATTTGAATATTCAAAGCATTGACTTGAAAGCAAAATCAATGTATAATTTATTTTAGGCGCAAATATTGCGCAGTATTATGTGTAAAGGACTGAGATAATGTATAAAATTCTTCGCAAAGAAGTGCTTAATCCCACAGTTACGCTGATGGATATTGAGGCACCCCTTATCGCAAAAAAGGCCGAGCCCGGTCAGTTTATCATTCTCCGCGTTGACGAGGAGGGCGAGCGTATCCCCCTCACTATTGCCGATTTTGACAGGGACAACGGCACAGTTACTATTATTTTCCAGATAGTAGGTGCTACCACCGAAAAGCTCAATCACAAGAACGAGGGCGAATATATTCAGGATTTCGTTGGTCCTCTGGGCGTTGCTACACATACGGACGGACTGAAAAAGGTCGCTGTTGTAGGCGGCGGCGTTGGCTGTGCTATTGCATATCCTATCGCTAAGAAGCTTCACAATCTTGGCTGCGAGGTACACTCCATCGTCGGCTTCAGAAACAAGGATCTTGTTATCCTCGAAAATGAATTTAACGCTGTATCGGACAAGCTCTGCATGATGACCGACGACGGCTCTCACGGCACAAAGGGTCTTGTTACCGATGCTTTGAAGCAGCTTATTGAAAGCGGCGAAAAGTATGATGAGGTCATCACCATCGGACCTCTGATAATGATGAAGTTCGTTACCCTCCTTACAAAGGAATACGGCATAAAGACAATGGTCTCCATGAATCCTATTATGATCGACGGCACGGGTATGTGCGGCGGCTGCCGTCTTACCGTTGGCGGCGAGACAAAGTTTGCCTGCGTTGACGGTCCCGACTTTGACGGTCACCTGGTTGACTTTGACGAAGCTATCGAGCGTTCCTCCATGTACAAGCCCTTTGAGCGCCATAAGCATGAGGAAACCTGCAATCTTTTCGCAAAGGAGGCAAAATAATTATGCCTAATATGTCACTTAAAAAGAATGAAATGCCTGCTCAGGACCCCAAGGTTAGAGCCTGCAACTTCAAGGAAGTAACTCTCGGCTACTCAAAGGAAACCGCCGTTGACGAAGCCAAGAGATGTCTTAACTGCAAAAACAAGCCCTGCGTAAGCGGCTGTCCCGTTGGTATCAGCATACCCGAGTTCATCGCAAAGGTTGCCGAGGAGGATTTTGAGGGCGCTTACGAGGTTATCACAAAGTCCAGCTCTCTGCCTGCCGTATGCGGACGAGTATGTCCTCAGGAAACACAGTGCGAGGGCAAGTGCGTAAGAGGTATCAAGGGCGAGCCTGTCGGTATCGGCAGACTTGAACGTTTCGTTGCCGATTGGCACAACGAGCACAGCACAGCTGCTCCCGTTAAGCCCGAATCCAACGGACACAAGGTAGCTGTTATCGGTGCAGGTCCCTCCGGTCTTACCTGCGCGGGCGACCTTGCAAAGATGGGCTACGATGTAACAATTTACGAGGCGCTCCACCTTGCAGGCGGCGTTCTCGTTTACGGTATCCCCGAGTTCAGACTTCCCAAGGCTATCGTGCAGAAGGAAGTTGACGGTCTGAAGGCTCTTGGCGTGACCGTTAATACAAACACAGTTATCGGCAAGACCCTCTCCGTTGACGAGCTGTTCGATATGGGCTACGAATCCATTTTCATCGGCTCAGGCGCAGGTCTCCCCAGATTTATGGGTATCCCCGGCGAAAACTTCAAGGGTGTATATTCCGCTAACGAATATCTCACAAGAACAAACCTCATGAAGGCTTACAAGCCCGATTCCGATACGCCTATCGAGCACGCAAAGAATGTTGCGGTAGTCGGCGGCGGCAACGTTGCTATGGACGCAGCGCGCTGTGCAAAGCGTCTTGGCGCGGAAAATGTATACATAGTATATCGCCGCAGCGAGGCTGAAATGCCTGCCCGTAAGGAGGAAGTTGAGCACGCCAAGGAGGAGGGCATCATCTTCAAGACCCTCAACAATCCCGTTGAGATACTCGGCGACGAGCACAAGTTCGTAACAGGCATGAAGTGCATTGAAATGGAGCTTGGCGAGCCCGACGAAAGCGGCAGAAGAAGTCCTATCGAAAAGAAAGGCTCCGAGTTTGTGCTGGACGTTGACTGCGTTATCATGTCTATCGGCACATCGCCCAATCCCCTTATCAGAAACACCACAAAGGGTCTGGAGACAAACCGCAAGGGCTGCTTTATCTGCGATGAGAACGGTCTTACCTCCCGTGAGGGCGTTTACGCAGGCGGCGACGCTGTAACGGGCGCTGCTACCGTTATCCTTGCCATGGGCGCAGGCAAAACTGCTGCCAAGGCTATGGACGAATATATCAAGTCCAAGAAGTAAAATACAAATATAATACAAAAAATGCGGAAACAATTTTGACGTTGTTTCCGCTTTTTTTACTTTAACAGCTCCGCAATATCCTCAAAAGGCTCTACGCTTCGCTTCAAGATGCCATGTACATATGCGATAAGTATACCGTAATTTGTCATTGGCACACCTTGCTCCTCGGCGCAGGCAAGACGATATCTCACCTCGCGCTCGTTCAGCATACAGCCGCCGCAATGCACGATAAGGCTGTATTTATCAAGCCTTTCGGGGAACTCCGTGCCCGAGGAAAATTCAAATTGCAGTTCCTTTTTGGTATAGTCCTTTATCCATGCAGGCAGCTTGACCGTACCGATATCTCCGCACTGACGGTGATGTGTGCAGCCCTCGGAGATAAGCACGGTATCGCCGTCATTAAGCTTATCCAGCGCGCGCACTCCCGATACCGCCTGTTTCAGTATGCCCTTGTACCGAGCCATTAATATGGAAAATGATGTAAGCGGTATATCGCGGGGCACTATCTTTGATACCATGCCGAACGCCTGACTGTCCGTTACAACAAGGTCGGGCTTACGTCCAAGCTGCGCAAGGGTCTGCTCCAGCTCCGATTCGCGCATTACGACCGAAATTGCCCCCGCGTCGAGTATATCGCGTATCGCCATCTGCTGGGGCAGGATAAGACGTCCCTTGGGAGCGGCTTTGTCTATGGGCACAACAAGTCCCACAAGGTCGCCCGCCTTGATAATATCCGCCACAAGCCGCAGCTTCTCCTCGCCGCAGTTATACTGCTTCGCGATAAGCTCCCGCAGCTCCTTTATATTGATACCCTCCGCGGCGCTGACGGCTATCTCGTTCTCCCCTGCGGGGACAAAGTCGGGACATTCCTCGCATTTATTATACGCGATAATGTAGGGTATATTTTTCTCCTTTATGCGCTTTAACAGCGCCTTATCATCATCGGACAGCTTACTGCCCTCCGCCACAAGCAGGGCGATATCCGTCTTTGCAAGGACGCGATAGCTTGCCTTGACGCGCTGTGCGCCCAGCTCGCCCTCGTCATCTATGCCCGGAGTATCAATAAACACCACGGGACCAAGGGGCAGCAGCTCCATGGTTTTGTATACGGGGTCTGTGGTAGTGCCCTTGATATCCGATACGATTGCCAGCTTTTGGTTGGTCAGGGCGTTGATAAGGCTGGATTTGCCTGCGTTTCGTCTGCCGAATATGCCGATGTGTACTCTGTCGGAAGTGGGTGTGGAATTAAGGCTCATTTTTATCCCTCCATACTATAAAAGGGAGCTTACAAGGTATAATACCTGCAAAGCTCCCTTGCTTTAATTAAAATCTGAAATCGCGGCTGCCGTTGGCAATATCTTTAAGATTTTTAATAACTATCTCCCTTACCTTGGGATTGGGGATATTGTCTATTTCCTTTTCGATAAGCTTGTCGCCTATTTCGTGGGTATGTGGCGAAGCGTAGTCCATGAGGAATTCTTTCAGCGTCATAAGGGCGTTGGGGTGACAGCAGTTTTGTATCTGTCCGCTCTTGCACAGGCTCATGAAGCGGTCGCCGGTACGTCCCTCGCGGTAGCAGGCTGTACAGAATGAGGGAATATATCCCATTTCCATAAGCCAGCATACGACCTCATCCAGAGTACGCCGGTCGGATACGTCAAACTGCTCCGTATCGTGAGGACGCTCCTCGTCGGTATAGCCGCCGACGGAAGTTCTGGACGCGCCGCTTATCTGCGATACTCCCAGACGGATGACCTTTTCGCGGACAGCCTGGCTTTCACGGGTGGATATTATCATGCCCGTGTAAGGTACTGCAATTCTGATAAGAGCGCATATCTTTGCGAATATCTCGTCGGAGATACCGTTGTCGAACTCGCTGGGGTCGATGTCGTCGGCGCGCTTTACGCGGGGAACGCTGATGGTGTGAGGACCTACGCCGTGAACGGCTTCAAGATGCTCGGCGTGCATGAGCAGACCCGCAAATTCGTAGCGGTACAGCTCCAGACCGAACAGCACGCCCAGACCTACGTCGTCGATGCCGCCCTCCATGGCTCTGTCCATGGCTTCGGTGTGATAATTGTAATCATGCTTAGGTCCTGTGGGGTGGAGACGGAGGTAGCTTTCCTTGTGGTAGGTCTCCTGGAAAAGTATGTATGTGCCGATGCCCGCGTCTTTCAGCTTGCGGTAATTCTCCACGGTGGTGGCGGCAATATTGACATTAACGCGGCGGATAGCGCCGTTCTTGTGCTTGATAGAGTAAATTGTATTGATACAATCAAGGATATACTCGATAGGATTGTTGACGGGGTCCTCGCCTGCCTCGATGGCAAGGCGCTTGTGACCCATATCCTGCAGCGCGATGACCTCCTTGGCAACCTCCTCCTGTGTCAGCTTTTTACGCGCAATATGCTTGTTTTTCATGTGGTACGGACAGTAAAGACAGCCGTTTACGCAGTAATTGGAGAGATACAGCGGCGCAAACATTACGATACGGTTGCCGTAAAACGCCTTCTTTATCTCCTCGGCAAGGTCGTACATCTGCTGTACCTTTTCGGGTATCTCGCACGCCAGCAGAACGGAGGCTTCTCGGTGGGTAAGTCCCGAACAGAAGGTGCCCTTGTCGGTCTTGCGGGGACGCGCCTTTTCAAGTATGCTGTCAATAAGCTCGACATTATCCTTATTGGCGTCGGCATACGCAAGAGTTTCTTTGATTTCGGCGTCGTCGATAAATTCGTCGGCGCAAAGTGATTTTGGATCGTACATATTTCTATCCCTTTCAATTTTTATTGTATTCTGTAGGGGCGGATCCTATATCCGCCCACCGAATGTACTTTTGTTATACTATATGAAAAA
>JBJEQM010000229.1:0-1815 GCA_051881755.1 Oscillospiraceae bacterium | reverse complement strand
CAATGCTGTCAATGCGGCAATTATTTTCTTCATAATATTTTCTCCTCTTAAATGTAATTATGTAATACTGCGCGTTGGCGCATTATGTTCATTATACCGCAGTTTCGATAAAAAGTAAATAAAAATTATATATATTCTTCACTGTTTACAAAAAATTACTGCATGATATTCATAAATTTGTCAAAAAGCAAAAACCGCGCAAGGCATATACCCTGCGCGGAAAATCATCTTTACATTCAGATCTGTACGGAATAGTTGGGAGCTTCCTTTGTGATATAAATATCGTGAGGGTGGGATTCCTTGAGACCTGCTCCCGTGATCTTGACGAACTGAGCCTTTTCGTGGAGGTCGGGGATAGTTGCACAGCCGCAGTAGCCCATGCCCGAACGGATACCGCCGATAAGCTGGAATACCGTATCGGAAACCGCGCCCTTGAAAGGAACACGTCCCTCGACGCCCTCGGGAACAAGCTTCTTTGCATCCTCCTGGAAGTATCTGTCCTTGGAGCCGCAAGCCATAGCGCCTAAGCTGCCCATGCCTCTGTATACCTTGAACTTTCTGCCCTGATATATTTCGGTCTCGCCGGGAGCTTCCTCGCAGCCTGCCAGCAGTGAACCCAGCATTACTACGTTTGCGCCTGCCGCCAGAGCCTTTACGATGTCGCCCGAATACTTGATGCCGCCGTCAGCGATAACGGGGATATCATATTTTGCAGCCGCGCACGCAACGTCGTATATTGCTGTTATCTGAGGTACGCCGATACCTGCCACAACTCGCGTTGTACAGATAGAGCCCGGTCCGATACCTACCTTGATACAGTCAGCGCCTGCGGCGATAAGAGCCTCCGCCGCCGCTGCCGTTGCAACGTTTCCTGCGATAACGGGTATATTTGGGAACGCGGACTTGACCTCGCGCACCGCGTTGATGATATTGATATTATGACCATGTGCGGAATCCAGCACGATAACGTCTACCTGTGCGTCAACAAGAGCCTGCGCTCTTTCCATCATATTGTGGGCAACGCCGATAGCCGCGCCGCAGAGAAGTCTGCCGCTCTTGTCTCTTGCGGAATTGGGGTACTGGACTGCCTTTTCGATATCCTTTATGGTGATAAGTCCCTTGAGGATACCTGCGTCGTCAACGATAGGGAGCTTCTCGATCTTATGCTGCATGAGTATCTTCTGTGCGCCCTCAAGGTCTGTGCCGACGGGAGCTGTAACAAGGTTCTCCTTGGTCATTACCTCGCCGATAGGGGTGCTGAAGTCTCTCAGGAAGCGAAGGTCGCGGTTTGTAAGGATACCAACCAGCTTGCCTTTCTTGTCAACGATAGGCACGCCCGATATCCTGTATTTGCCCATAAGCTCGTCCGCTTCGGAAACAAGCTTATCCGCTGTAAGGGAGAATGGATTGACAATAACTCCGTTTTCGGAACGCTTTACCTTATCTACCTCGTCCGCCTGCTTTTCGACAGTCATATTCTTGTGGATAACGCCCAGACCGCCCTCTCTTGCGATGGCGATAGCCATATTCGCCTCGGTAACGGTATCCATTGCGGAGGTAATAATAGGAGTTTTAAGCATTACGTCGCCTGCAAGTCTTGTGTTCAGTGAAACCATGTTCGGCGTACAGTTGGACTCTGCGGGAATGAGAAGTACGTCGTCAAATGTAAGTCCCTCTTTGACAAATTTTTTGCTCATATCTGTTTCAAGCATATTAGATCCTCCCTCTTCTAAAAAAACATATATTTTATATAGTTTACTACTTTATTTACGTTTCGTCAAGTCCTTTTTTATTAAGATAAAGTTAGAATTTATG
>JBJEQM010000228.1:0-1823 GCA_051881755.1 Oscillospiraceae bacterium | reverse complement strand
GCGGCTGCGGCAACAACGTTGTATTCCTCAGCTCCGACGGCGGAAAGAGCTTCAAGCGCATGGATCTTGTAAATCCCAGCTTCAGCAGGCTCTGCGCCGACCCCGATGAGGAGGGTACGTTCTATATCCCCGGCGGCGCGGGACTTTACAAGGCAACCAACCACGGCGATAATGTAGAGCTTGTTCCCAACATAAAATACTGCGAGGCGGTAGGTCTGGGCAAGCCTAAAAACGACGGCGATCCGTATGTTATATATGTATACGGAACTCCTATCGATTCCGACGTCAAGGGTATTTATATGTCAGAGGACAACGGCGCGACTTGGTCGAGGGTAAACGACGACGCTCATCTTTTCGGCGGCACAGGCAACGGGGTATTTGTCAGCGGCGATATGAACGTTTACGGCAGATGTTATATGAGTACGGTAGGTCTGGGAATAATCTACTGTGACAAAAAGGATAAATAATAATGTAAAAAGGGGTATGCTTAGGTGTATCCCTTTATTTTTTCGGGATAGGTATTTATTTTATTGTCGAAATATGTTATAATATGTATCAAATAATGGTGAAAGGAAATTTAAGGAATGAGCTTTGTCGAACTGAAAGATGTATATAAACGCTACAAAATGGGTGAGGTCACGATCACTGCTTCGGACGGAGTAAGCTTTGAGATAGAAAAGGGCGAGTTTGCCGTTATAGTAGGCGCCAGCGGCGCGGGCAAGACCACCATACTTAATATTCTCGGCGGCATGGACAGCTGCGACGAGGGACAGGTCATTGTTGATGGCAAGGATATTGCAAAGTACAGCCACAAGGAAAAGATAGCGTACCGCCGCTACGATATAGGCTTTGTATTCCAGTTTTACAATCTGGTGCAGAATCTTACCGCAAAGGAAAATGTTGAGCTTGCAACTCAGATATGCAAAAACGCTCTGGACGCGGAAACGGTGTTAAAACAGGTGGGCCTGGGGGAGAGAATGGACAATTTTCCCGCACAGCTTTCGGGCGGCGAGCAGCAGCGTGTTTCCATTGCCAGAGCCCTTGCAAAGTCGCCCAAGCTGCTGCTTTGCGACGAGCCAACCGGCGCGCTGGACTATAATACGGGCAAGACTATCCTAAAGCTTTTGCAGGATACTTGCCGCGAAAATAATATGACCGTAGTGGTCATCACCCATAATCAGGCGATCACGCCCATGGCGGACAGAGTTATCACCATGAAAAACAGTAAGGTGGAAAATATTTCGCTCAATCCCGACCCCATGTCTGTTGACCTCATTGAATGGTAAGGGGTGTGTGTAACGAATGAATAAAACCATATTTTTAAGCACATTCCGCTGTATAAAAAGCACTTTCAGCAGATTTATCGCCATATTTGCCATTATTGCCATTGGCTGCGGCTTTTTTGCGGGCATAAAGGCGGCAGGTCCCGACATGAAGCTGAGCGCATGGGACTATTATAACAAGCAGAAGCTTGCCGATGTACACCTTATGTCCACTCTCGGCTTTGAGGACGAGGAGCTTGAAGCGGTCAAAGCCAACGAAAAAACGGACGCTGCTGAGGCGGGATATACATACGACTTTATGCTCATGGGCAGCGATAAAAGCGAAAAAATTATCAAGGCATATTCTTACAGTACCGACACAACGCTGAATGAACTTACGCTTATCGACGGCAGAATGCCCGAAAAGGCGGACGAGTGCGTTGTGGATTATAAATTTCACAACGCGGCAAATCCCGAGATAGGCGAGAAGATAAGCTTACGCACAGGCAATGATACCGATATTGCCGACGTGTTGAACGGGACGGAGTATATCGTTGTGGG
>JBJEQM010000227.1:0-6893 GCA_051881755.1 Oscillospiraceae bacterium | reverse complement strand
ATACACCCCCGAGGGCGGCAGTATAACCTTCACGAGCGAGGGCATAGAGCAGCGCTCTGCGGGCAGGGTACATCTGCGCTTTACCGTGGCGGACAGCGGATATGGCATGAGCAAGGATTATATCGAAGATATTTTCAATCCCTTTTCCCGTGAAAGCAGCGAAAATAACCGCAAGATACAGGGCACGGGACTGGGAATGGCTATAACAAAAAATATCGTTGACCTTATGGGCGGCACCATTACCGTGGAAAGCGAGCTTAACATGGGAAGCATATTTACCGTGGAGCTTGATCTTTCCGTGGCAGGATATTTTGAAAAAAATATCTCCGTATCGGTGCAGGACGTAAAGGAAAGCGAAACGTCCATTGCGGGACTGAATGTGCTCGTTGCGGAGGACAACGAGGTCAACGCCGAGCTTCTGGGCGAGCTTATGAGCATGGAGGGCGTAAGCTGCGATTTTGCCGTCGACGGCAGGGAGGCTCTTGATAAATTCGCTTCCTCCCGCGAGGACGAATACGACGTTATATACTTGGATATTCGTATGCCCGTCATGGACGGATATGAGGCGGCGCGGCGCATACGAGCCTGCGGTCACCCAAGGGCAAAGGTAATACCCATTATCGCCATGACCGCAAATGCGTTCGACGAGGATATCAAGCTCTCAATGCAGGCAGGCATGAACGCTCACATATCCAAGCCCATCGACATGGAAAAGCTTAAAACGGTGACCAACAAGCTTATTTCAGATGCAAAAACGTAAACATATATTTTATCGGAGGACATTTTTCATGAAAAACGGTTTATTAAAATCCCCAAAATTCATATCGGCAGTTATCGTCTCGGCGGCTGTATTTGCATCGTCGGGCTGTTCCATAAACATAGGCCGCTCATCCCAAAAAGAAGAGCCTATCACGGTTTATCTGTGGGATATAAGCCTGATTAACAGCTACGCGCCGTATATCCAATCAAAGCTTCCCGATATTGAAATTGAATTTGTCATAGGAAACAACGATCTGGATTTTTACAAATTTCTCAACGAAAACGGCGAGCTGCCCGACATTATCACCAACCGCCGCTTTTCGCTCCATGACGCCGCCGAGCTCCAGCCTCAGCTGATGGACCTTTCCGAGACCGAGCAGGCAGGCGCGGTATATCTGAGCTACCTGTCCAATTACACCAACTCCGACGGCACGGTAAACTGGCTCCCGTTATGCGGCGAGACAGACGGATTTGTTGCCAACAAGGATCTGTTTGAGCAATATGACATTCCCCTGCCCACGGACTGCGACAGCTTTGTCAGCGCCTGCCGTGAGTTTGAAAAGCACGGCATACGAGGCTTTGTAAGCGACTTCGCATACGATTACACCTGCATGGAGATACTTCAGGGACTTTCTATCCATGAGCTTACGTCAAAAGACGGTCAGAGCTGGCGAAGCATATACGAAAATGTCGATATACCCGACAACGGTCTCGATTCGGAAATATGGCCTCATGTATTTGAACGCATGGAGCGGTTTATTTCCGACGTCGGACTAAGCCCCGATGACGTTAAGCTGTCCTACGATCCTGTATGTAATATGTTTTTTAACGGCGAAGTTGCTATTATCAGAGAAACGGGAACATTCCTGCCGATATCGGCGGAAAAAGGGATAGACGCAGTGATGCTTCCGTATTTCGGCGATAACGGCAGCGAATGGCTGCTCACCTACCCGTCCTTTCATGTGGCGCTGAACAAGGAGCTCAGCAGCAATAAAAAACGTCTGGATCAGGCTCTGCAGATACTTGACGTTATGCTGTCGGAGGAGGGTCAGAATTTCCTCGCACAGAAAAAAGACGTTGTGCCATACAGCGAAAATATCAGTCTGGAGCTGGCGGATTCCCTTACAAATCTTCAGCCGTACATTGATTCAAATCACCTGTATATCCGCCTTGCCTCCAACGACTTTTTCTCCGCCTCTCGTGACACGGTACAGAAGATGATAACGGGAGAATATACTGCTCAGCAGGCTTATGACGCGTTTAACCAACAGCTTAACGCTCCCAAAAGTGCGGACGAAACAGCGGCGGAGTTCAGCTGCAAATATTCCAACACTATCTCAGGCAGCGGCACACGGGAGGCTTCCTCCGTTATCGCAAACACCCTGAGAGAATACTACGATACGGATATTCTTATCGCTCCGTCGTACAGCTTTACGGGTCCTGTAATGGATACGGATTACAGTTTAAAAATGCTTGGGTATATGATAATGCCAAACGCGCTGTGCGCATTCCGACGAGATATGACGGGCGCTGAGCTGAGAACTCTTCTTAAGGCGGCTGTCGAGGGTGCGGAGGACGCCGCCTTCAAGCCCTTTAACATTGGCTCTCTGCCTGCTGTCAGCGGAGCGGAGATAACTGTAAAGGGCTCGGACGAACGAAGCTATACTTTTGAAAATGTAAAGATAAACGGTGAAGATATAGACGACGGCGCTGTTTACAGCGTAATATATCTGGACTGTGTAAGCTATTTCAACGGACTGACATCTGCGCTTTACCCCGACGAGGGCAGCGACGCTTTCACAAGGCAGAGCACACGCGTCCGCGAAACATGGACGGAATATATTCTCGGAGGAGCTTCCCTTGCCGAGCCTTCGGAATATATCCTGCTGAAATAAGAAAGCGTGAAAAAAATATGAAAAGGAAAAAACTCCGTATTATTCCATTAAGTCTTGCTTTTCTTTTTCTGTGCGGCTGCACGGACAATAAGCTTCCGCAGGGAGCCGCCGAAAATGAGATACTGACCATGATACCCGTACAGCAGGATAAAAAGCTTGTGACTGTCCGTTATGAATACGGCAGCGCCGACTGCGTCGATATCGAGGGCATGATAGAAAAGGCTTTCCCCGATGTGGACATAGTAATGTGTCACGACGGCACGGGCGACGCGGGCTTCTCCCTGCGGCACGACCTTATCAGCGGCACCGAAAAGGATATCATCATCACCTCACACGCTCCCGACATTGCCGATATCGCTCCAGATTATCTGCTTAATCTTGCGGCGGAGGAATTTACGGGCAACTACATTATGACCTCCCTTGACGCCTGTGTTTACGGCGACGGAGATCTCTACTATCTGCCTGCGCCCTCCGATGTTTACGGCGTTGTATACAACCGCACCATGTTCGAGGAAAACGGCTGGGAAATACCTCACAGCTACAGCGAATTTGTACAGCTTATCAATACCATTAACAGCTCCGGTCTTACAGCGGTGGAAAAGGAAAACGATGAGGAACAGACGGTGAACGTCAAGGCGATACAGGCTACTTTGAAATGGCCCGACGCATTTCAGATAGTGTTCAACACTTTTGCTTACGATAAGGTATATCACAGCATGGACAATCAGAAATGGCTGACGGATTATCAGAACGGCAGCGGGACTATGATCGGACGCATGGAGCCTGCCGCGGAAACGCTGAAGCAGCTTTTCTCCGACGGTATACTCTCCATCGACGATATAAACGTCAAGCCGGGATACAGAAGCACAAAAATGTATCGTTACCACTCCGCCGCCATGATAATCGAAAATCTCAATGCGGTAAAATACAACGAGGACTTCGCCTATGAGGACGGCATGGACGAAATTGGCATATTCCCCTTTTACACCTCGGACAAGCCCGACAGCGATTATCTGTACTCCATACCCAGCTATTATTATGCCATAAACAAATCGGCGGCGGAGGAAAGCGCCGCGAAAAAACAGCTGCTTATCGATATTATGGCATTTATCAGCAGTCCCGAGGCGCAGGCGGAAATAATAGGAGACAGTCTGCAAATATCCAACGTTTCGGGCGTGACTGCGGAAAACACCGATTTTATACAGGATATACAGGAGACCATCAACGAAGGCAGAGTTATCGGCACATTCTCCTTTGCAGGGAAAAACAGCGGCAGCGCCGTGGAGCAGGCCATGCTCAATACCCTGCCCGACCTTATAAACGGCGGCATGACAACGGAGGAATGGCTGAAAAACGCCGACACCGCACGGGACGAATGGCTCGCTCCCGCCGAAAAGCCCGAGGTCTACGGTCAAGCGGCGCGCACCTTCACAAAGCTGGAGACCGCTCTCATTGTGGGGGATATGTACCGCCATGAAACGGGCGCAGATATTGCGCTGGTACTGGCAGGTCAGAACAGCTACGGAGTGAACGGATATATTTACGGCGGCGATATTACCGACAAATCCATATCATGCATATCCGAAGCGAAAATGTATGATGAAGGAACGGGTATCGCGGTATGCTCCATGACGGGAAAGCAGATAACAGACTTCCTTTCGGGCAGCGGCACAGTCGGCTCAAGACCCGAGGAGCATTATATCGCCTCAGGTCTGGAGGTGGAGCTTGCCCCGTGGAGAGAAAATGGCAGCCGCCTCATCAGCTGCAAACTCCCCGACGGCAGAAGCATTGACCCCGATGAAATATACACCGTGGCATACTGCAAATACAGCCTGAAAGATACGTCGGACGGCACGACCTTTGCAGCCAACGATGAAATTATCCTCGACGGCACGTGGGAGGAGCATTTTATCGGCTATATAAAAAGCCGCGGCGGCATTATAGACGGCGTTGAGCAGACCACACATCTTGTATGGGACACATAAATACCGCAAAAAATATGCAGTCGTATCCCGATAATATTGCAACCCCGAAAATAATATGGTATAATATCTTTACTACGATTTTGAGAGGATATGACCATGGAAAAATATCTTGATGAAGCATTGAGCATACAGGAACGCGCCGAGGCGCTTACGGACGCTATGACTACGGAGGAGCAGGCAAGCCAGCTGAGATACGACGCGCCTGCCGTAAAAAGGCTTGGTATACCTGCATACAACTGGTGGAACGAGGGTCTCCACGGGCTTGCGCGCTCGGGAACAGCCACCATGTTTCCGCAGTCGATAGGTCTGGCGGCGATGTTCTCCCCCGAGCTGACGGAAAAAGCAGGAGCCATAACCGCCGAGGAGACCCGCGCAAAATATAACGCATATTCCCGTCTCGGAGACAGGGACATTTACAAGGGACTTACCCTTTGGGCGCCCAATATAAACATTTTCCGCGACCCGCGCTGGGGCAGAGGTCAGGAGACCTATGGCGAGGACCCGTTCCTGACGGCAGAAAACGGCAAGGCATACGTCAAGGGACTTCAAGGCAGCGGAAAGATACTGAAAACCGCCGCCTGTGCCAAGCATTTTGCCGTACACAGCGGTCCCGAGGCGGTACGCCACGAATTTAACGCGGAGGTATCGGCAAAGGATTTGGAAGAGACCTATCTCCCCGCATTTGAGAAGCTTGTGAGAAACGCAGGCGTTGAGGGGGTCATGGGCGCATACAACCGCGTCAACGGCGAAGCTGCCTGCGCAAGTCCGTTTCTTATGGGCAAGCTTCGCGAGTGGGGCTTTGACGGATATTTTGTATCGGACTGCTGGGCGATAAGTGATTTTCACGAACATCACGGTCTGACCCATACTCCCACGGAATCGGCGGCTCTTGCGCTGAAAGCGGGCTGCGATGTAAACTGCGGCTGCACCTATGCAAACATTCTTGCCGCTCTGGATGAGGGTCTTGTTACAAAGGAGGACATACGAAACGCCTGCGTTCATCTAATGAAAACGCGGATAAGGCTGGGTATGTTTGATAAAAACACGGAATACGACAATATCCCCTATTCCGTTGTATCATGCAGAGAGCACAAGGACGTTTCCCTTGAATGTGCCGAAAGGTCAATAGTGCTGCTGAAAAATAACGGCATACTTCCCCTTGATGAAAGCAGGATAAAAACGCTGGCGGTCATAGGTCCCAACAGCGGCAGCCGCGCCGCTCTGGAGGGCAACTACTGCGGCACTGCGGACAGGTACGTCACATTTTTAGAGGGCATACAGGACAGATTCGGCGGCAGGGTCATATATGCCGAGGGCTGTCATTTATTCAGGGACAGAAGCTCGGGACTGGCTCAGTCGGGAGACAGATACGCCGAGGCGGAAGCCGCTGCCGAAGCCTCCGACGCGGTCATACTCTGCGTGGGTCTGGACGCGTCCATCGAGGGCGAGGAGGGCGACGCAGGCAACGAGTTTTCGTCGGGTGACAAAAACGACCTCCGTCTGCCGCAAAGCCAGCGTATCCTTATTGACAGGATAATGAAAACGGGAAAGCCCGTCATTATCGTCTGCGCGGCAGGCAGCGCCGTAAATGTGGAAGCCGAGCCCGACGCGCTGCTCCATGTATGGTATCCCGGCTCGGAGGGCGGCACGGCTCTTGCGCGTATACTTTTCGGCTATATATCACCGTCGGGAAAGCTGCCCGTCACATTTTACGAAAGCGCAGACAAGCTGCCCGAATTTACCGATTATTCCATGAAAAACCGCACCTACCGCTATGCGGAGGGAAATATACTTTATCCTTTCGGTTTCGGTCTGACCTACTCACAGACGGTCTGCACGGCGGTGGAATACATAGACGGCAAGGCTATAGTCAGCGTGGAAAACCGCGGCGGAAGATATACCGAAGACGTTATCCAGCTTTACATCAAGGACTACAGCGAAAATGCCGTTCCCAACGTCAGTCTGTGCGGCTTCAGACGCATCGGACTTGCGGCGGGCGAAAAGCTTTCCGTGGAGATACCCGTACCCGAAAAAGCATTTACCGCCGTTGATGAAAACGGCACAAGAAAACGCTTCGGCAGCCGCTTTACATTATACGCAGGCACTCATCAGCCCGACGATATAAGCGAAAAGCTGTGCGGAAGCAAGTGTGTTTGCACAGAGATAAATATATAATATCTCTTTCAGCCTGTGGATTTTTTCTATGGGCTGATTCTTTGCTTATGTGATAAAATGATGAACTTTTGGTCTGACG
>JBJEQM010000226.1:0-6902 GCA_051881755.1 Oscillospiraceae bacterium | reverse complement strand
CATTTAACAGCGATTGTAAGACAAATAAAAAAATTAACAGCTCTGCCGAAAAATATGCAGTAAAAATATATAATGATATATCGAAAATGCGGTCATATCCGATAAAAAGAATCAAACAGAAATCAGTAATAACATTTGGTCTGAAATCTTTTGTTTTCGGAAAAGGAGAAAAGTACGAAGCAGTTAAGAAAAGATGGCGTGAATTAGATATTATTTCATAAAAAATCCGAGAAGCAAATTTAAAAAGCTTCTCGGATTTTATCGTATGTCACATATTAATAAGCTGCTGTCCGTCAAGCTTGTCATCTACAAGACCCGAAATAACGATAGAGTAACAGCTGACGTCATGGGCAAGGTCATAGCAGCGTGCGGTCTCAAGCACTGATACCATGGGGCGCAGGGGAGCGTCGGGGAAGTTTTTCAGCACGCACGCCTTTTCGCCGTTGGAAAGCATCACCTTTGAGCCTGTGGGGTAGGGCGCTACCTTTCTGATAAAGGCGCGCACCACATTTTCATCGAAATGTGTGCCGTTGCCTGCCATAATATATTCGATAGCTTCATTGGGGGGATTGGGCGTGCGGTAGGGGCGGTTTGACGTCAATGCGTCGTAAACATCGGCAACGGCAAGTATTCTTGCATAAAGATGTATCTTGTCGCCCGCAAGATGAAAAGGATAGCCCGAGCCGTCGTATTTTTCATGGTGCTGGATAATGCCGCTGTATACGTTGAAATTGACTAAATTGCGCTCCTGCAGATGCCGCGCGGCATAAACGGGGTGCATTTTTACTATATTAAATTCCTCTTCGGTGAGCCGTGAGGGCTTATTGATTATTTCAATGGGGATAGACACCTTTCCGATATCGTGAAGCAGTCCTGCGGTGCCTATCTCATTAAGGCAGCGCATATCCAGACCCATCTCCATGCCGATAGCAATTGCCATGATAGCGACGCTGAGGCTATGGTGAAAGGTATAATCGTCGTACATCTTTATATCGGCGATATTGACAAGGATATCCTTTTTATCCGACAGGCTGCCGATAAGCTTCTGTGTGGTATCGTCCAGCTGCTCAATATCGGACTTCTGTACGCCCGATTTGCTGTTGATGAATTTATCTGCGAGGTTATGTATGCCGCTTATGGCTTCGGTGCGTATCTCCTCGTCGATGGAGGAGATCATTCTAACTTCGCTTCTTAAAGTATCTATATAAACAAATTCAACATTTGCTTTTCGCAGCTGTGTTATTGCAACATCGGTCAATTTCTGACCTGCCTCAAATGTATGCGCCTTTTTGGAAGTAAGGTCGTAAAAATTGACATTACGTGCAAGACACATACCCGGCGCAAGGTCGGTAGTATTCATCTGTACGATAAGCTCCGCCTCCCATACAAAATTACTCTCCCGCAGGGATAATAAAGGACTGCGGAAGAGTAAAAATATGCTATGTAATATTTACAAGCTCAGAAGCATATTATTTCTTGAGCTGTGCGATACAATCGGCGCAAACATACTTGCCCTTAAATTCTACGATATTTTCATCATTTCCGCAGAATGCACAGGACTGCTTATATTTTTTAAGAATGATCTTTTCATCTTCGACATAAATCTCAAGAGCGTCTTTTTCACCAATGTCAAGACCGCGGCGAAGTTCGATAGGCAGTACGATTCTTCCGAGTTCATCAATTTTTCTTGTAATACCTGTTGCTTTCATATGTGGATATCCTCCTTGGGTTTTATTTTATTATATTATACTATGACTTGTATATATTTGTCAAAATATAATTTGTAAACGATTTGAAAGAATGTATGAATTGTCTATGACAAATATTGGCTTATATGTCAGAATATACTATATATTTCAAAATTTTTGTTGCAATTTCCTAATAGAATAAGCTCGGTTTTGATAATAAAATAACGCAAAAAAGGGGATTTGGTACAGTTATGATGAATATTATTTTTGCGGTAATGATATTGGTATCCGTTATCTGTGCGGCAGTGACGGGAAAGATGCCTGAACTGTCTCAGGCGGCGATAAATTCCTGCGTTGAAGCTGTGGAGCTGTTTATTTATCTTATCGGCGGAATGTGTATGTGGGGCGGACTGATGAGGATAGCCGAGACATCACATCTGACGGACAAAATTGCAGCGCTTTTCCGTCCTGTGCTGGGACTTATCTTCCGCGGCATTGACACGAACGGTAAGGCTTTTCATGCAATATGCCTGAATATTACCGCAAATATGCTTGGTCTGGGAAACGCTGCAACTCCTCTCGGGATAGAAGCCATGCGCGCTCTCGAAGCGGAGGAACACACAAACGGGGTCGCAAGCAGAAATATGGTTGCGTTTATCGTGCTGAACACCGCTTCCATTACGCTTATACCGACCACGGCGGCATCGCTGCGTTCAAAGCACGGTTCGGCGTCTCCCATGGATATAATGCCCTGCGTCATAATAACGTCGGTCATTGCGCTTGCCGCAGGTCTTACTGCGGCGCTGGCATACGACGGCATATCGGCAGCCAAAAGAAAGGTGAGAAAGAAATGTCCGACTGGATAATCCCCGTATTTATTGCCGCGGTAATAATTTACGGATGTATAAAGAAAACTCCCGTGTTTGAGGAATTTATCCGCGGCGCGGGAGAAAACCTTAAAGTTGGTATAGATATACTGCCGTCTCTTATTGCCATGATAACCGCCATAGGAATGTTCAAGGCATCGGGGGCAATGGAGCTGCTGGCACAGCTTTTATCGCCCGTAACGGAATTTCTGGGATTTCCCAAGGAATGTCTCCCGCTGGCGATAATACGTCCCGTGTCGGGAAGCGGTGCGCTGGCGGTTTTTGAGAGCATACTTACCGACGTGCACCCCGACAGCTTTGCGGGCAGAGTTGCAAGCGTTATCCTCGGATCCACCGAGACTACATTTTACACTATTGCCGTATACTACGGCGCTACAAAAATAAAAAACACCCGTCACTCACTTGCCTCGGCGCTGACGGCAGACATGACGGGATTTATTTTCAGCGTACTTACGGTAAGGCTGCTGATGAGTTAATTTTCACATTCGGATTTCACATTAATAAACAGCACGCTGTTCCTGAGAGTATCCTCGCTGTATTTAAGGTCTGGACAATCGCGGCGGATAAGCTTGGATATGCCGAAAATATCCCGCTCTTCCGACCATACCGCGGTGGAGAATGCGCTTATGCAGCTGTCGCGGACGCTTCTGCACACCGCTTCCGATATCTGTTTTTCGCTCAAATTATCTTTATTTTCGGCAATGTTTATCTTTATGCAGACATCTGCCGTTATTTTCAGCTTGCCGTTTTCCTCGGCAGCTTTTTTTGTTATATCGGCTTTCAGTATCTCGGCGGCGGCGGATTTATCGCCCACCTGCACAGGGACGAGTATCTTATCTCCGCTTTTTACATCGCCGCACATCAGCTTTACGCCGAACATATCGTCGGCGGATATTCTTCCTCCGATACCGCCGCTGTGAGCAAGTATGGCACCGTTGAAATTAACGCTGTCTCCCTCCGAGCTTATAAGCGGCAGAGGCGCGGCGGCGTTAAGGCAGGCTATATTTTCCTCAATGCCCGCGATGGTGGTATACATACATTTTCCGCTGCGGACATATGCGTCCATTGTTTTCAGCATATTGTCCGCGGTGAAAAGTCCCTCGGAAATTTCCGTATCGATGACCGATTTCACATCATAAGAGTACACCACAGGACAGGCAGGGGAGACAGTTCCGTCAAGGAACGCCGACAGCTCCTTGGCAGGGTCGTCAATGCCCCTGCCGAGGATCATAAGCTTTATATGTCCCAGAAACATGGATTTCCCCGCAGTTACCTCCGCGTTTGATATCGCTTCGTAAACCGTTGCGCCGCTGCCCGATACCGATGATGAATTTGTCTGCGATATATCGGGTGAGCCGCTGCTGCTCATGGGGGTATACATCTGCATATTTACCACATAATTGTCGCCGTTTTTTTCAATGCCCATAAGCTGAACGAACGCCCTCTGATTTACCTCCTGACCCGAGCAGGCGGTAAAAATGAACAGCGCCGACGTAATAATAAAAATATATGCGGCTTTTATATTATGCTGCATTTCCGGTATCCTCCTTTTTATGCGGTCTTTTCACATCAAGGTAAGCCAGCAGGGGAATAATGCCTGCCAGTATTATTGTTGAAGCCGCTCCGCAGACATAGCCGTATATCGCCGAAAAGTCTGCTTTTAACATTATGATAACTATGGCTGCCGCGAAAATTATTATGCCGACAAGCAAGTTCCCGAATTTCAGGTCATGGATAAGCTCTGCGCCGAGACCCGAGCAGATATGGATAAAAAATCCTATGGTTATGACGGCTGATATCGTCCACAGAACAAGATACAGCGAATCATTGCGCTGGAAAAGGTCTGCTCCCGCGTAGGAGCCAACCGAGAGCAGGGGATATTCCGTAAGCCGTGCAAAGTCGCCCAGTACGCCGATGATGAGGGCGGAGGTCACTTCCGTTACGGCAAGCTTTGCCGTCAGCAGACCGTACATGGCGCATTTTGTGCGGTCCTTTATATTTTTCACAAGGAACACCGCCGCTGTTATCTCGCTGTTGCGTGCAAGGTCCTCTATAACTGCGGTGAACAGTCCCTTTTCAACGTTGGTGGTATAAAAATTGTCCGTATTAAAATTCTGTGCAGACGAAGCTGCCATCACAGCAAGCATTATAATGAAAAATATCAGGGTGATAACGCTGCTTCTTGCAATGCCCTCAATACCGCAGCAGGCGCAGTATATGCATACTGAAAGCAGAATTATAAGCAATACAGCCATATTTTCCGTTTTGAAGAAACGCAGACTGAGGAAGCGCATAAAATGCAGCACGGCGTTTACGGTATAAAAAAGGAAAAACAAAAGATAAAGCACCGCTGCAGCTATTCCGATACCTTTGTGTCTTTCAATTATAGCGCTCGTTACTGTCTTTTCGGGACAGGCTTTGGAAAACAATATTATGGGTATGATAATGACGGCCTGTATCAGTATTGATATGACCGCCGCCGCAAGCTGTGTGGGAAAGGTATATCCCTCGCCAAGCAGAGGGACAAAGGTCATAAGGGTAAAAATGCGGCATATGAGCAGCAGTATCAGCGCTTGCCCGAAGCTTATTTTTGCAGTTTTCAAGGTCAGTCCTCCTTGTCCATATTTACTCCGTTAAGACGCTCCACCGACGTACCGCGTGTACCCAAGGTGCGCATACCCGTTCTTGTGAGAACGTCCTGCATGGACGATGGAGTAAAGGGCGACACGGGAGACATAACAGGTGTACCGTAGTTTTCCAGCGAGCATATATTAACAAGCATTGCCGCCGCCACAAGAGCGATACCGTACAGTCCAAGCACACCCCCCGCTATTACCGAGATAAACCTTAATATTGTGATAGGCTGATTAAGTGACGGCACCACAAAGGACGCTGTTACCGATATTGCGCAGACAAGCAGCAGGGGATTGGATATAACTCCTGCGGACACAGCCGCGTCGCCGATAATAAGTCCGCCCACAATTGATACCGCTCCGCCCACGCTTTTGGGCAGACGCACTCCCGCTTCGCGTATTATCTCGTAGAATATGAGCACAAACAGCGCTTCTGCGGCAAGGGGCAGCGGCGCAAGCTCCTCCGCCTCCGCCAATGTGACCAGCAGGGTATGATTAAAAAGCTCGGGGTGAAATGTCACCACCGCCACATAGAATGCAGGCAGGAATACGGCGGCAAAAAAAGCGGCGTATCTTATCCAGCGTATGAGCGTTGTATAATAAGGGCGGAAGCAGTAGTCGTCCAAGGTCTGGAAATGCTCGATAAAAAGCGCGGGGGTTATAAGGGCAAAGGGCGTACCCTCTATCATTATGCCGATACGCCCCTCCAGTATCTTTGCGCAGAACACGTCGGGGCGCTCTGTTACCGACGCGCCCGAGAAAAGCGACAGCCGCGTATTATTGATGTACGGCTCGATATATCCGTTGGAAAGTATGGTTTCCAGCTTTATATCCTTAAGCTGCTTTTTCACCTTTTTTACAATGCGTTCGGGGACTCTGTCCGTCATATATGTTACGATGACGTCCACGTTGCTCAAATCGGTGACGGGGAACAGCTCGAATTTCAGCAGGGGAGACTTTATCCTGCGGCGCACAAGTGACATATTTGTACGCACGGTCTCCACAAAGCCCTCGTGTGAGCCGTAAATATTTCCCTCGGAGGAGGGCTCGTCCACGCCGCGGACGGCATATCCCTGCACGCCGAAGCAGAACACCTTGTCAACGCCGTCGATAATAAGCGCCGCAAAACCGCTCATGATACGCCGTATCACGTCGCCGTATTTATCGGAAACGGCGCGGTCAACGGTCAGCAGCATTCTGTCGCGGACGTGTTCAAACACCTCGTCGGAGGTCACATTTTCGCTGAGACGAAGCTCCGTCAGGGGATTTAATATAAGATTTGTTATGGTAGAGGTGGAGAGCATACCCTCAAGGCAGATAAGGGCACAGCGCACCTCGGATATTTTGAAAGGGTTTATCAGCAGGTCGGAGCTGTCGCTCATTATTCTGCGGATATCGTTCACCGCGCTGTCAATGTGCGGTGATATATCCGTCAGCTTGAAATTTTCATTGTTTGGTACGGTCATAATATCACTTCCTGATGCTATTATTACCTGCTTCGGTAAAAAAATACAAGTATATCCGAAGATTTATGCAGAAAAATATTATTATCCAATACACTAATGGGAGTATTATATTATGACGGTAGTTTTTATAAGAGCGGTCATATTGTATCTGCTGCTTATCTTTTCCGTGCGGCTTATGGGCAAGCACCAGATAGGCGAGCTGCAGCCCTCGGAGCTTGCCATAACCAT
>JBJEQM010000225.1:0-6945 GCA_051881755.1 Oscillospiraceae bacterium | reverse complement strand
CGCATAAAATTCCGCCGCAGAGAATATCTCTGCGGCGGTTTTGCGTTGTTGACGATGTGAGGGGATTGCTATAGTATAATGGATAATAAAAATTTTCGCGGAATACAAAATATCCCGCGAAGCCGTTACTTTTCTTTCTTTTTTAAAATGCCGCTGAAAAGCCGCACTGCGGAAGATACCGCAAAAACGCCCATGGCGATAGAGCCTGCCACGCCGAATGTGAACGCCGCCTGATTGATAAATTCCGCTGTGTTCCCGCCGATGAGCGTCATCATGGCATTGTAGATATATGCTCCGGGCACCAGCGGTATAAGCGCGATAACGAGATACATATTGACAGGCACGTGCAATAGCCGCGCCATCAGCTCGGCGTAAACCGATATGGCACACGCCGCCACGAAATAATTCAGCAGTTCCTCGCCGTAAGCCGCCTCGGTCAGACTGAATATCAGCTGACTTATGCCGCCGCCGATTGCCGCTACGGAAATGTGCCGCAGCTTTATATTATATTGTATACCGAACGCGAACGACGCTATAATGCTGCAAATCAGCTGTACGATGATAATTTTCATGCCGCCCTCCTTACATAATGGAGGTGGTCAGCGCGATAGCCGCCGCCGCACCTATTGCCATGCCCGCCGCAACAAGCAGCGCCTCCACCATTGTAAGCAGACCCGCAAGAAAATCCCCCGCGATAAAGTCGCGCATACAGTTTGTCAGCACGATACCGGGTACAAAATTCATCAGCGAGCCGATAATTACCGCGTCGTAGCCGTCGGTAAAGCCCGTCGCCGATATAAGCACCGCAGGCACGGCGACCAGCACCGAGCACATGACGCTCTCCAGAAAAATACCCGAGTGCTCCTTTTGTATACCGTACAGAACAAGATTTGCCATAACGCTGAGCACCGCCGCCGTCACTGCCTCGCGGAAGCCTCCGCCGAAGAATATGGAGAACGTCGCGCCCACCGTGGCATAGCTTACAAGCTGTACGGGCAGCGGATATACCCTGCGTTTTTTTATCTGCCCGATAAAGGTGGTTATCTGCTCAAAATCGGGCTTCTGGCTGCAAATAAACCGCGACAGATTATTCAGCTTATCCACGCGGTCAAGATTTGGCGTGCGGTGCAAAATGCGCTTCTGACGGGTCAGCGGACAGCCGTCGTCGCCGTTTATGGTGATGATAAGGCAGCTGGGTATAGCGAAAACCTCGGGCTCGCCTGCGTTGTAGGCGGCGATTATCCTGTTTATGCTGTCCTCCACGCGGTATATTTCCGCGCCGTATTCAATTAGCAGACCGCCTATCTCGGCTGTCACGGTAAGCAGCTGGTTTTTATCCATTATATTACAAATCCTCCGTTGACGGACAGCACTTGTCCCGTAATAAACGACGCGCCCTCCGAAGCAAGATACAGTATACTCTGCGCAATATCATCGGGAGAGCCGATACGTCCGAGGGGAGTTTCCTCTTTCAGACACTCCATTGTTTCATCGTCAAGCATACCGTTCATTTCCGTGTCCACCACGCCGGGCGCAATCGCGTTTACCGTTATGCCCGATGGACCCAGCTCCTTTGCCAGCGCCTTGGTAAAGCCGATGACCGCCGCCTTTGCCGCAGAGTAGTGCACCTCGCATGATGCGCCCGTAATGCCCCACATGGAGGATATGTTTATTATCCTGCCATATTTTTCGTGTACCATGTGAGGGAGCAGAGCCTGCGTGCAGTTGTACACGCCCTTGACGTCCACAGCGAAAAGCCTGTCCCACTTTTCCTCGGTGATGTCGCAGAACATTATCTGCTCGGCGATACCTGCGTTGTTGACCAGTACGTCCGCGCCGCCGAAGCGTGATACGACAAACTCCGCCATTTTATCCACGGCAGACCTGTCGGAAACGTCTGCGCAGAATGCTTCGGCAGTACCGCCAAAATCCCGTATCTCCGCGCATACCCGTTCCGCCGCCGCCGCATTTTTGCAGTAATTCACAATAACATTATACCCGTTTTTTCCGAAAAGTACCGCCGCCGCGCGCCCGATACCACGCGATGCTCCCGTAATAAGCACAGTTTTCATCATATCGCTCCCGAATTTTATATTTGTAACAAATCCGATTTAAACCTATCAAATCATTCAAGGTAAATATTCAGCTTACATTAAATTTTAGCATAATCTGCAAAGCAAGTCAAGCAAAATGCAAATACCTCTTGCAAATTATAATAAAATAGGTTATACTATATATATACCACGAAAATGGAGGAATGAAAAATGGCTTACGAAGTTACCAAGGACACCATTATCGGAGATATTCTCGATACCGATTCCGACACAGCCCCCTACTTCCTTGAAATGGGAATGCATTGTCTGGGCTGTCCGGCTTCAAGAGGCGAGTCTCTGGAAGACGCCTGCGCTGTTCACGGTGCGGACGTAAACGCTCTTGTTGCAAAGCTTAACGCTCATTTTGCCAACAAGTAAGAATTTGCCGCGCGGATAGAGCTTCCTGCGCGGCACTTTTTTTGAGAGGAATATATGATACTTAAAGATAAACGACTTCTTGCCTGTGCGGAATTTGTCAAGGGCGAAAGGGTCTGCGACGTGGGCACCGACCACGGCTATCTGCCCGCATACCTGCTGACGGAAAATATATGCAGGACAGCCATCGCCGCCGACGTCAACGAAAAGCCCCTGCTCTCCGCGGACAGAACTCTCCGCGAAAACGGACTGGCGGACAGAGCGGAGACCGTCCTATCCGACGGGCTGAAAAGCATCGACCTGACGGGCGTCACCGACATTGTTATCGCGGGAATGGGCGGCGAGCTTATCTCCGCCATACTTGCCGCCGACAGCCGTCTTGCGGGCATAAACCTTATCTTGCAGCCCATGACAAAAGCCCCATATCTGCGCAAATGGCTCTGCGACAATGGTTTTATTATACTGTCCGAGCGCGCCGTGGAGGAGGGGCGGCATATTTATACTGTTATCAACACCGTGTACGATAACTCTGTACATCGGTATGATAATGTATATCTGCAAATCGGGGCGCTTGACCCTGCGGACCATACCGCGCGGAAATATATACGCGCACAGGCTGAGCGCCTTATGCGCTCGGGAGAGGCTCTCTGCGCGTCGGGACATCTCGGCGAGGGCGCGGAGCATATTTCCTGCGCACACAAAATAATGCAAAAAACTGGAGAGAAAGCTATGTACAAAGTAAAGGATATCCTTGCGGAGATGGACAAGATCGCTCCGCTGAAAAATATACACAAGGGCGACAACTCGGGTCTGCTTGTGGGCGCCCCCGAAGCCGAGGTGACCTCCGTGCTGACGGCGCTTGACATTACCGCAGACGTTGTCCGCGAGGCGGCGGAAAAGGGCGCTAATGTTATCGTGGCGCACCACCCCGTTATCTTTCACCCGCTGTATACATTGGACGAAACAAATCCCGCCTGCCTTGCCCTGAAGCTTGGCATCGCCTGCGTATGCTTCCACTCGCCCCTTGATATGGCGGACGGCGGCATAAACGATATTATATATGATATGCTGAAAGAGCCGCTGTCGCTTTCCAAGCCCGACGGCGTTATCGAGCCTGTCCACCCCGACGGACGCGGCTACGGCATGGTATGCGATACCTCCGCGGACATTACCCCCGAGAAAATGGCGGCTATATTAAAGCAGACCTTTGTCTGTACCGTGGTACGCTATACCAAGGGATTTCGCCCCATAAAGCGTATCGCGTTCTGCTCGGGCGGCGCAGGCTCAGACCTGCCCAATGCCATGGCTCTGGGCGCGGACGCGTATATCACGGGCGATGTAAAGCACGACCAGCTTATCACCGCCAAAAATAACGGCATATCCCTTTTCGACTGCGGACATTATCACACCGAGGATATTGCCATGCCCTACCTAAAAAAGCGCTTTAACGAGGACTATCCCGACCTGTCCTTTGAGATAGCCGACAGCGACAGCGACCCTGCGGACTACGCGTTGTGAGGTGTACAATATGAACAGCTACATCTGTCCCAAGTGCCAAGGCGATTTATCACGCAGGGACAACAGCCTTGTGTGCCCCGCGGGACATACATACGATATTGCGCGGAGCGGCTATGTGAACCTGCTGCTGCCCCAGCAGATGAACGCCAAGCACCCCGGCGACAACAAGCTTATGGTAAACGCGCGGAAAAGCTTTCTCGATAAGGGATACTATGCCTGCCTGCGTGAGCGCTTCTGCGAAGCGGCAGCAAAATACTGCACGGGCGGACTTGTGCTTGACGCAGGCTGCGGCGAGGGCTACTACACCGCCGAACTTGCCAAGACTCTCCCCCACAGCTTTATCATGGGCACGGACATCTCCAAGACCGCCGTCGACCAAGCGGCAAAGCGCGCCAAGGCGGAGGGCATAAAAAACGCACTTTTCTCGGTAAGCAGCGTGTTTCACCTGCCCGTAAAAAGCGGCTCATGCAGCCTGCTGACCACACTTTTCGCGCCCTACTGCGGCGATGAGTACAGCCGCGTTCTCCGCGACGGCGGCATAATGATAATGGTCATTCCCGCCGAGCGGCATCTGTATGGGCTGAAACAGGCGGTCTACGACGAGCCATACCTCAACGAGGTCAAGGACTACGCCCTCGACGGCTTCACCCTTGCGGAGCGCATACCCGTCAACAGCGAGATACATCTCAACTGCGGCGAGGATATACAAAACCTTTTCTCCATGACCCCATACTATTATAAAACGGGCGAGGAGGGTCAGCGCAGACTTGCTGCTCTCACCGAGCTTACAACGGAAATTTGCTTTGAGATACTTGTATACAGAAAATGAGGTACACCATGAAAAACGCAAAAATTTTTCTCGCGTCGCTGATATACTGTGTTGCCGCAGAAGCAGGCAGTATAATTTCGTCAATTATAGCGCTGTATCATAACGGCGGCAATCTGCAAATGGAACAAAGCTTTTTGGATTATCTTACTCTGCTTAACGGCAGCGGGACTTATTTTGTGTCCGAACTGTTTGAAATTGCGTATGTTGTCCTTATACTCGCGCCCCTTACCATAGGCTTAACGCGTTATAATGCGGACGTCCTGCGGGGAGAAAAAACTGTCGGCTTATTTGCATTTTACAAAGCGCCGTCAAAATATCTTGGCTCGATAATAGTTGTGCTGGCTGCAAATATTATATCTGACAATGTCAGCTTTCTGCCCATAAGCAATATCTATATTAAGCTTATTGTACAAACTTTGAGTATTATCTACGACCTGTTTATTTTCCTTGCGGTGTATTATTATGCCCTGTATCCCGAGGAGGGAGCAGTCAAGGCTATCAAAAGCTCATTCGCGTTATCCAAGGGACATAAAGTGGGAATATTCGGCATGACCATGCTCGCGGGACTTATCTCGTGCATATATTTTATCACCCTGTTCGTCCCCGTTATTGCCGCAGTGATAATATCTCTTCCCCTTAATGCGGTGGTAATATTCGCATCAAACAGACTGCTTGTGCCATACGCCTGCGGTATCATCAACGGTGATACCGAGGAGCAGGAATATGAGGGCGAGCCTGTGACCGAGCCCCTGTCCGACGACGAGATATATGTGGAGGACAAAGGCTTCGGCGGCATAATTTCCGAGGAATTTGAGTATCCCGAGGACGTGGACATTATATCCCTCATTGAAAAAATGGATATATCCTACTCCGTCATTGACGATTACGAGGTGCGGAAAAAATTCCGTCAGCTGTATAAAAAAGCCTGCGAGGAAGTGGTGGACTTCGAGTCCTACGCGGGCGGACGCGTCTGCACGCTGGAGGACGAGTGCGAGTGCAGCGACCGTTATCTCACCCTGCGGCTCACATTACAGCGTGACAGCGACAATTCGCCCTATAAGCTGACGCTGGAAACGGAGGAGCAGAATGACTTGGTTTAACCCATATGGTCTTGCCTTTATGGCGGTGATAATGATACCCAATATTATCTTTGCCATAAAATGCAGGGACGGCTTTGCAAACCCATGGAGCAATAAAGCGGTGGAAGCTTTGGAGCAGATAGGAAGATACGGCTGCTTCGCCACGATGATATTCAATATACCCTACACTGCCATTGGCTTTTGGTCGGAAAACGCCTTTGCGGTGTATCTTATCGCCGACACCGTAATGACGGCGGCATACTGCATTATATGGGTGGTATGCTTCCGTAAAAACAGCCTGTTTCGCGCGATTTCGCTGTCGGTGATACCGTCGGTGATTTTCCTTTTCAGCGGTATAATGAGCCGCTCGGTGCTGCTGACATTGTCCGCGCTGATATTTGCGCCGTGCCACATTATGATAAGCGTGAAAAACTGCATACTGCAAAATACAAATAATGATTGATTTTTTATCCGCCTTGTGTTATAATAATAAAAATTATCCTGCAAGGAGGAGCAAATTTTGAAGCTGCTTAACAAGCTTGAACGTAAATTCGGACGGTACTATATACCAAATTTAATGCTGTATCTTGTCATCGGCAATATAATCGTGTTTGCCTTTGAGTATCTTTTTCCGGAAATATCCATATCGTCAATGCTGACCTTTGACCGTGACCTGATATTCCGCGGACAAGTATGGCGCATATTGAGCTTTGTATTTGTGCCGTACGATTTCAACCCTATCTTTATGCTTATCAGCGCGTATTTTTACTGGATGATAGGCTCTCAGCTTGAGTCGGCATGGGGCGGATTCAACTTCAACGTGTTTTATTTCACAGGCGTTATCGGCACCATAATCGGCGGACTTATCACGGGCTACGCCACAGCGCATTACCTGAATCTGTCGCTGTTTCTGGCATTCGCGGCGATATTCCCCAACACGCAGTTCCTGCTGTTTTTCTTTATCCCGATAAAGGCAAAATATCTTGCATATGTTGACGTAGTGCTGCTGATTTATGAGCTGGTGATATCACCTCTGCCGTATAAAATATCC
>JBJEQM010000224.1:0-7004 GCA_051881755.1 Oscillospiraceae bacterium | reverse complement strand
AAAGCGAACATCTGTACCATTTCTTATTTGATATTGTATCATTTTTTTAAAATCACGTCAAGAGCCTTTGAAAAATTAGACTCTCAAAAAGCATAATTGTATCATTTATGGAACATATAAACGTTAATTTATCGCTTGACAATGCGCATAATGCGTGCTATAATATATATGAAGGCGAAAAAGTTGAAGTTCAGAGAGATAGAACGTATAATCCTTGAGGACGGGTGGTATTTTAAAAACGCCAAAGGGTCACATAACCACTACAAACACCCCACAAAACCGGGAAAAGTCACAATACCAAAGCATATTGGTGACCTTGACCCGAAAACCGTAAAAAGTATTTTGGAACAAGCAGGAATTAACAAATAAAACCCGTTACATTCTATTATAATGGAGGTAATCAGATGAAACTTATTTACCCTGCAATATTTTCAAAGCTTGACGAGCAGGACGGCTACTGCGTAACCTTTCCCGACCTGCCCGGCTGCGTGACACAGGGAGCAAGCCTGTCCGAAGCTATAGAAAACGCACAGGACGCCGCTTCGGGCTGGGTGCTCGACGAGCTGGAGGACGGAAATCCCGCACCGAAAGCTTCCGAAATAAACGCTGTTGCCGTCAATGCGGACAGCTTTGTAAATCTTATAATGCTTGACATGGACGGCTACGCCGAAAAATACGGCGAAAAGGCTATCAGAAAAAACTGCACCATTCCCGCTTGGCTGAATACCGCCGCCGAAAAAAACAATGTGAATTTCTCTCAGGTGCTTCAGGAAGCCCTTATAACCCGACTTCATCTTGCCTGATATTTCCCCCTGCCGAAAGACAGGGGGAATTTTTATACTTATTCACTATTATTTTTTCATGCTGTCGGATACACAATGTGCGTCCCGCGGGCGGATATGGAATCCGCCCCTACCATTCATTATTCACTATCAGCTTTCCCCTGTTCTCCCTCCATCTCAAACCAGAACGTGCTGCCAACGTTTTTCTCGGAGCGCACGCCGAACTGACAGTTGTGCTGCTTGAGTATCTGCTTTACGATGGAAAGTCCGAGACCCGTGCCGATAACATCGCGCTTGCTCTTTTCCGCGCGGTAGTAGCGGTCGAATATCAGCGGCAGAAGCTCGGGGTCGATGCCCTCGCCCGTGTCGGTTATCTCCACGCGGACAAGCTTGGGGCTTTTTACTATCTCGGTGATGTATACCGTCTTGTTCTCACCCGTGTAATTGACCGCGTTGTTTATAAGGTTGTACAATACCTGCTGTATCTTTACAACGTCCGCCTTGACCGTAAAGGGTATCTTCGCCTCGACTATAAAAATGTAGCCCTTCTGCTCGGAGAACAGCTTGTACCTCTCCATTATCTCGTTTATCTTTTCATCAATGCGAAATTCGGTCATATTAAGCTCCGCGTTGCCGCTTTCCAGCTTGGACAGGTCAAGTATATCGTTTACCAGCGTGGCAAGGCGGTCGCTCTCCTCGATGATTATATTGACGTGCTCCGCGCGCTTTTCGGGATTGTCGCCCGACAGGTCGCGTATCATCTCCGCATATGCCTTTACCATGGTAAGAGGCGTGCGCAGGTCGTGGGATATGTTGGCGATAAGGTCGCGGCGGAGCTTGTCTACCTTGGATATCTCCGAGGCGGCGTAGTTCAGCGTGTCCGCCAGTACCTCCGTCTCATAGTAGCCGTGACCGTCAAACTTGGCGGAGTAATCTCCCTGTCCCAGAGCCTTGGCAGACTTCGTGATGCGGACGATAGGCTCTTCGATGAGCCGCGCCAGAAAATACGCTATGCCCAGACCCAGCACAAACAGTATGATACTTATGCCCAGCACCTGCTTTTTGATTATATCCGTTGTGGATTTCAGCGGCTCCAGCGGCGTGTTGATATAGATAAAGCCCTCGGGTTCGCTCCTGTCGCCCACTACCATTACGAAAAGCAGGGTATTGTTGTTATACCGAGGATTCTGCACCTCGGCGTAATAATACCCGTTGGGACTTTTCAGCGCCTCCGCGCGGTAGCGGTACAGGGTAAGGGAATATACGCCGTGGATAAGGCAGTTGTTCGCCATAACGTCGTAGGTATACACGGTATATCCGCTGCTGTTCTCGATGCGGACGCACATATTGTTGGCGTAGGCTATCTCGTCAAGCTTATCCGAGGTAAAGTTGTCGGAGTTCCAGCCGTTGAGTATATAGGAAGCTATCTTTACAATATCCCGTGTTTTCTGATTTTTATAGTTTGATTCCAGCGAAAAGACAAAGGTGAACCACACCAGTATGAGTATACTTGAAATGAATATTACAAAGTACATCCATACCGTGTTGCGGAGATTGCGTATCTGCATCGGCTTTTTCAAGCCGTCTCCCCCTTTCAATTGGTCGCCTCGAACTTATAGCCCATGCCGCGGAGGGTCTTGATAAAGCCCCTGTACTTGCCAAGGGAGTTTCTCAGCATTTTTATATGTGTATCCACGGTGCGGTCGTCGCCGTAGAAATCATAGCCCCATACCTCCTCCAGCAGCTTTTCGCGGGAGAGTGCGATACCCTTGTTCTTTACAAGATAGAACAGCAGGTCGTACTCCTTGGGCGTAAGGGAAGCCGGCACGCCGTCAATGCGGACTTCTCTGCCCGTAACGTTTATCTCCAGCCCCTCAAAGCGGATAATATCCATCTGCTGCTCCTTTGCCGCAGAGCGCTTGAGCACCGCCTTTATCCTCGCCATAAGCTCCTTGGGGGAGAAAGGCTTTACAACGTAATCGTCCACGCCTATCTCGAAGCCGAAAAGCTTGTCGTACTCCTCACCGCGGGCGGAAAGCATGATAACGGGTATGGGCTTTGTCTTGTGTATCTCCTTTATGGCTGAATAGCCGTCCAGACGCGGCATCATAATATCCATAACGATAATATCGAAATCCTCCTTGCGGCATATCTCAACGGCGTCCATGCCGTTTTCCGCCTCGGCAGTCTCGTAGCCCTCAAATTCGGCGTATTCCTTAACGACGTTTCTTATCATTTTTTCATCGTCTACAATTAAAATTCTCGGCATATGGTATCATTCCTTTCGTCGCGGTACGGGGTCTTGCCCCGTCCTGCATTTATTTTATCATTTATTTATGACGGTATTGTGAAATTTTGGAGTATTTTTCAGCTTTTGCCATATAAATTATTGACAAAAAAGAGTTTTGAATATATAATGTTTATAGAAGATATTACAAAACAAGGGCGACTTGCGCCCGTTTTACGGTTTGTTTTAAAATTATTTTCTGTATTTTACACTGAGTATATTCACTGCATTACAGACTGTCATGCTGTAAATCTGCAAAGAGAGGGGTGAAAAGCTGCTTATGCGAAAAAATATTTCCGCAATAATCATTGTTATCGGATATCTTATCATCACAGCCGGAGCGTTTTTTGCGGCATTGAAAATGCCGGAATATGTGGTCACGGTCGCAATAGTATATTTCTCAATCGTACTTGTATCGGCGGCTTTCATCATACTCGGTTCGTATCTCCGCGGCATAAACAGCTCCCAAAAGGAGAAGCGCCGTCTGTCGGAGATCGTCCAAAATATCAATGCGCTTGCCATACTCTGGGACGCGGATTTCCACTATATCGAGGTAAACGATGTCTTTACCTCCATTACGGGATATACCGCCGCCGACCTGACGGACAATATGAAAAACCTGCATAAGGTGCTGCCTCCCGACGCGTTCGCGCCCGGACTTCAGGCAATAGTCAACAACCGTGACGAGGAGTTCTGCGTTACCGCAAAGGGCGGCGCAAAGGTAACCACCGTCTGGAACACCTCCATGATGAGCGTTATCCGCGAAAAGCACCAAGACCGCTATATCATGCTCTCCATCGGTCTTGACCTTACCGAGAAAAACCGTCTCAAAGAGGATCTTATCCGCTACGCAAAGGAGCTTGCCGCTTCGGAAAACAAGCTTACCATGTCCATGGAGATATCCGAGATCGGTCTGCTGCTGAAGGAGCCGGATAATTATCTGTATTATCTCTCCGAGCAGCTGCGCAAAATGCTGGGCATATCCTCGGAGTACATCACCTCGGCGGAATTTGCCGAGCGCATACACCCCAAGGACGTTATCGCTTACGAGGCTCTGACAGGCAGCATGACTGCCGTGAACACCGTCAGCAGCGATATGATACACAGCGCGGAGTTCCGCATGATGTCCGCCGACGGCACATATCACTGGTATCAGTTCCGCTATAAGATAACCCCCGCGGAAAATATCCGCATGGCGCAGATAGGCGGCGCTATCCTTGATATAACCAAGGATAAGGAAAAGGACTCCCTTATCGAGCGCATGGCTTACGTCGACGACGTGACCAAGATATACAACCGCAACAAGTTCATGACCATCGGACAGGAGACCTTTGAATGTTCCAAGGATTCCACTGCGGATTACTGGGTAATTGTTTTGGATATCGACAGCTTCCACATTATTAACGACACCTGCGGCTACCTCAACGGCAACAAGCTGCTGGCGGATTTTGCGGGCGTTGTGCTGGAAGCGGTATCGTCGGGCGGCTTCGCGGCGCGTATCGGCGGCGATAACTTTGCAATGCTTATCAGAGATACCGGCGACGATTCTCTCCCCGTCGAGATAATCAAGCGCATACAGTCCTCGCTGGCAGACCTGTCCAAGGGCAGCCTTGCAAACCAGACCATCACCTGTTCCGCCGGCTACTGCAAAATGTCCGACGGCGGCGACGACTTCGCTCAGATACTTGACCACGCCGAGTTCTCTCTCAGTATGACAGGCGACACAAGAAGCTCCGTTATCCGCTACGACAACAAGGTGCACGATAAGATAATCGAAAGCACCGCCATTGAAAACGACCTTGCAAACGCTATCGAAAACCACGAGCTTGTATTATATTATCAGCCCAAGATAAACCTTACCGACGGCACGCTTATCGGCATGGAGGCGCTTATCCGCTGGATAAAGCCCGACGGCACCATCGTTCCTCCGGGAGCGTTTATCCCCGTTGCCGAAAGCTCCATGCTCATAACCAAGATAAGCAGCTTCGTTCTGGACGAGGCGTGCAGGCAGAATAAGGAATGGCAGGTCAAGGGATATCCTCCCGTGACCGTCTCCATCAACCTTACCGCGGTGGATTTCTATCAGACAAACGTTACCGAGTCCATAAAGAGTGCCCTTGAGAGATCGGGTCTGGACGCACAGTGGCTGGACGTTGAGCTGACGGAATCCCTTGCTATCAAGGATATCGACCACGCTATCCACCAGATGGAGGAGATAAAGGCGCTGGGCGTAAAGCTCTCCATGGACGATTTCGGCACAGGCTATTCGTCGCTGAGCTATATACAGATGCTCCCCATTACTCTGCTGAAGCTGGACCGCTCATTTGTAATGTACCTCGAAGAGGACGAAATATCCCGCGAGATAGTTTCGGCGGTAATCCGTATCGCAAAATCCAAGAAGATAGAGACCATCGCCGAGGGTATCGAAACTCCCGGTCAGGCGAAGATACTCAAGCAGTCGGGCTGCGACCACGCACAGGGTTACTTCTTCGGCAAGCCCATGCCTGCGGATAAGTTCGAGGAATTTATGAAGCTGAAAATGAAGCAGACGGAAATGGCAGTACAGGATAAATAATTTGGGAACCGCTTTAAGGCGACGCCTTGAAAAGCGGTTTTCATTTAAGAAAGGATAGTTGAAATATGGCAAAGAAAAGAATAGGAATACTCACCAGCGGCGGCGACTGCCCCGGTCTTAACGCCACCATAAGAGGCGTTGCAAAGGCTTGCTTTGAGAGAATGGGCGAGGACAATATCGAGATAGTCGGCATACAGAATGGCTACTACGGTCTTATCAACAATATCGCCCGCGATATGAGCCCGTCGGAGTTTTCGGGTATACTTACTCAGGGCGGAACTATCCTCGGCACAAAGCGCCAGCCGTTCAAGATGATGTCCGTTATCGGCGAGGACAACGTTGACAAGGTAAAGGCAATGAAGGACACATACAAAAAGCAGAAGCTGGACTGTCTGCTGACTCTGGGCGGCAACGGCACCCACAAGACCGCAAATCTGCTGTCGGAGGAGGGTCTTAACGTTATCGGTCTGCCCAAGACTATCGACAACGATATTTTCGGCACGGACGTGACCTTCGGCTTCCATACCGCCGTCGACACTGCCACCGACGTTATCGACCGTCTCCACACAACAGCCGCTTCTCACAGCCGCATACTTATGGTTGAGATAATGGGCAACAAGGCAGGCTGGCTCACGCTGTACTCCGGTATCGCAGGAGGCGCGGATATAATCATTATCCCCGAGATACCCTATGACGCGGAAAAGATAATCGAAGCCGTAAACAAGCGCACCAAGGCAGGCAAGACTTTCTCCATCGTAGCCGTTGCGGAGGGCGCGTTCGATGTGGAAGAAGCCAAGATGAAGAAAAAGGAGCGCGCAAAGAAGCGCGAGGAAGCGGGCATTATCACCGCCACATCGCGTATCGCGGCGCAGGTGCAGAAAGGCACGGGCATTGAAGCGAGAGTATGCGTTCCCGGACATATGCTCCGCGGCGGCAGTCCCTCGGCATACGACCGCGTACTTGCGACAAAGTTCGGTGTGCGCGCCGCAAGCCTTATCGAAAAGGGCAAGTACGGCTACAGCGTTGCCATGGTAGACGGCAAGATAACCGAAAACAAGCTGTCCGACGTTGCGGGCAAGACCAAGTTCGTCACCCCCGACCACCAGCTCGTTGTCACCGCAAGAAATCTGGGCGTTTCTTTCGGAGACTAATATAATAATACAAACGCCGACTGCATTGGAAGTCATATTTCCACAAGATGCTGTCGGCGTTTTTTATCCGTTATATAGCTTGATATCACGCAATATTTGTAATTATATAACAATATTTGCTGAAAAGACGTGTGCATACGATTGTGAAGACAGGTTTTATACTAATCTTTGACCGTTCTGTAGACAAAAACGGCAGATAGAATTGTGCC
>JBJEQM010000223.1:0-1859 GCA_051881755.1 Oscillospiraceae bacterium | reverse complement strand
TATTGGATTTCGGCGCAGATTTTTTCCCGTTTTTTATTGGTGTTTAGTATTAGTCTGCTTTGGATTTCTTTTGCCTGCGGACTAACTTTTTGGCAATCGGCGTTTTTATTGTAATGTTTCTTTTGCTTGGTTTTATCATTTTGGGCTTATGCTTCTGCTTTTTGGGGATTTCGTCGTCTGCGGACGACAACAAGGGGCGCTGTCACTCGTCCCCGCTACCTTTGAAAAGGTGGACGAAACTTTCAGCCCGCTTCGCGGTTTTCTTTACGCCGCTTACCGTCTGAACAAATCAGCGACGGCTTTTGCGGCTTTTGCGAAAGGAGTCCTTTATTACCTTGACAGGCTTTACCTTTTTGGGCTTCACTTCCTCAGGACGGTACGCGTTTTCATACGCCTCCGCGATAAAGTACGCCTGCGAGTCCACAGGTGCATCTTCGCCCGGAGTACGGCGGCGATAGGTGCTGTCGGGGAGCATCTCCCTCGCCTTTACATTGTCGCTGAGCATGGTATCAAAAATATGTACAATACGCTCGCGCACGTGCTCATCGTAAATTGGCGCTGCCACCTCAACGCGGCGTATGGTATTTCTTGTCATAAAGTCCGCAGAGGAGATGTACAGCTTCATGTTCTCTCCCCGTCCGAACATATAGATACGAGCGTGTTCAAGGTAACGTCCCACAATGCTGATGACCTCGATATTTTCCGTCAGTCCCGGCACGCCTGCCACAAGACAGCATATTCCGCGAATGACCATCTGTATCTTTACGCCCTTGCAGGAGGCTTCCACAAGCTTGTCGATAAGCACCTTGTCCGTCAGGGAGTTCAGCTTCAAGCCGATATAGCCCTCGCCGCCGCATTCCACCTTGGCTATCTCATAGTCGATAAGCTCGATTATCTTATTTTGCAGACTGAGGGGCGCGACCAGCAGGCAGTTGGTATTCTCAACCAATGTACCCATAGAAAGTGCGTTGAAAACGGTGCTTGCTTCGGCGGCGATGTTGGGATTTGCCGTCATAAGGCACAGGTCGGTATAAAGTGCGGAGGTCTTTTCGTTATAGTTGCCCGTACCGACTTGGGTGATATACTCTACCTTGTCGCCGTTCTTGCGCGTGATAAGGCACAGCTTGGAGTGTACCTTTAGGTTTTCGGGACCGTATATTACATTACAGCCCGCGTGTTCAAGGCGCTTTGACCAGCCGATATTGTTTTCCTCGTCAAATCGTGCGCGAAGCTCTACCAGTACAAGGACGTCCTTGCCGTTTTCCGCCGCGTTTATCAGAGCCTCGATCACCTTGGAGTTGGAGGCAACTCGGTATAATGTTATCTTTATGGACACTACCTTGGGGTCGTTTGCTGCTTCAATGAGCATGGCAAGAAACGGTCTTATGCTTTCATACGGATAGGACAGCAGTATATCCCTGCGGAGTATCTGCGGCAGTACCGGCTCGCCGTGGATAAGCTCGCGGGACTTCTGCGGGTCGGCGCGGTCGTAGAAAAGGCTCTTGTCCATATCCTCCAGCCTGCCGCGGAGGGAGAATATATGGGATAAGTCAAGAGGTGACTTCTGTCGGAAAATCTGCTGGGGCTTCAACTCCAGCTTCTCGCACAGATACGCAATGGATTCGTCATCAAGCTTGCGGGAAAGCTCCAATCTCACGGGACACAGCTTCTTGCGCTTTTGCAGCAGCTCCGTCATGACCTCGCGCAGGTCGACCTCGTGGTCGTAAAGCGCCTCCTCCATATTTATATCCGCGTTGCGCGTGATACGCATAAGGGACTTGCATACAAGCTTGTAATTCTCGAAAACAAGGGGCATATAATGCAGGATAAGCTCCTCCACCAGCATAAAGCGTATCTTG
>JBJEQM010000222.1:0-1863 GCA_051881755.1 Oscillospiraceae bacterium | reverse complement strand
TGCTCACGGCGTGCGCAACACGGCGGCAGGTCTGCGCTATGTAATCTACGTTTTCGCCACCGACCTCAACGACCCCTCCAAGCTTATCGCGTCTCCCTCGGGACTGTTCATCGCTCCCCACGGCGCGGAGAGAGTGGGCGACGTATCGAATGTGGCGTTTACCAACGGCGCTATTGCGCGCGAAAACGGTGAGGTATACATTTACTATGCTTCCTCCGACACACGTCTCCACGTTGCCTCCACCACTATTGAGAAGCTTATGGACTACACCTTTAACACTCCCTCCGACCCTCTCCGCTCCGTTGACTGCGTAAAGCAGCGGTGTGAGCTTATTTCCAAGAATTTGGAGTATCTTGGTCGTTGATAGTGAATAATGAATAGTGAATAATGAATAGTGAATAGTTTTTAGTATTCGGTATTCAGTTAATAATCGGCAAAGAAAAACAGGGCGTTTTCAAATGTGAACCTATATTATAAATGGGGAAATTATGCATTACTGTTGATTATCTATTTTATTATTCCGGTTTAATGTTTGTACATCGAAAAATACCCGTGAAAAATGTTTAGCGCATTTCTCACGGGTATTTTTATCTTTGGGGATATTTTTTCATGCCGTCGATACAAAATTCGATCAATGTATCAATATCGGTGCTTTCGAGCGATTTTCTGAAAGGAACGATATTATCCCAGCTTTTTTCGTAATTTTCGGGACAGAAAAATATTTCAAGCACACCGCCTGCGGAAAAGGTTATTTCAAGGTTGATGTCCGTGCCATTCCACCCAAATTCGCTGACCTCCCCACTTTTATAAGCCGACAGCTTTTTTAGCAGCAGCGCCAGCTCGGATACAAAAAAGCACGAGGCTTCTCCCGATATAACTGTGCCGTTTATCTCCGTTTCGCCGTGTATTGTGAGCCAGTTGTCGTCCCAGTAATTGCCGCGCGGCTCGGAAAATTCATATCCCGTTATTTCAATTGATATTTTTTGATGTTCGCCGTAAAGGGTCATTTATAATCACCGGTTATGCAAAATATTTGTCAAGTATATTGAGTTCAATGCTCTGCTTGGGCGCAAACTCCGCGGAGCGCACATATTCTCCCAGACATTCCAGCAGCTTTGCGCAGGACACGGAGGTCTGCTTTCTGTCAAGGTGAGCCGTGCAGACAAGCAGCTTTCCGCCGCCAGTTTGTACCTCGAATATTGTACCGAGGCTGTGATTGCGCTTGCAGTTGTCTATGGTGCGGACGATAGGCTCTATGCCTGTGCCGTCAAGGATAAGGGTGCGGGATTCGGTTACGGTATCGTACCACTGCGGTGTGGAGTATATCTCCGTGGGGAAGTTTTTCAGCGCGGGGTGGTCTGTATCCACAAGCAGACCCAGCGTGCCAACGGGCAGCGGCTTGTTCATGGACTCGGATATGGAGCTGAACATGGGGTAATTCCAGAAATCGGTACAGTATGTGCCCTCAATGGAGTTGTCCTCCGATATTTTTTCGGGGATAAACAGTACGCTTTCGCCCCGTGCAAGTCTTGCCTTGGCTTCGCTCCAATCGGTCACAAAGTCCGCAGGCTTGCTGCCTGCAAATACCCATATATCGTAGCCGTTGGATATATCACCGCAGGTAAGCTGTACCTTGCACTTTTCGCCGCCCGATACAACGGGCATTTTTACGGTCACGCTGCCGATATCAAACACGCCGCCTTTAAAGCTGCCGCCTGCGCGTACAATGTACTCCTGTACAGTATCTTTGCAGGATATTGTTATTTTTACTTCGGGGTCGATCACAGCTTCCGCGCCGTAGGAATACAGCTTGACGGGTATCTCCGTTTCCTCGCCCGACGCAAAGACAAACTTATGCAGGCA
>JBJEQM010000221.1:0-1865 GCA_051881755.1 Oscillospiraceae bacterium | reverse complement strand
CGGACATTATTGCTGTGGATAATTACGTCCCGAGGTATCTTAATCAGGCAATAATCTTTTCTATTGATGATATCGGCGGCGATGAGGCAGGCACAATGGTAATGTGCTATATGATGATAGCAATCATTGCATTTATTTTCGCCGTAACCATTTCCAACACCATCGTGTCCGAAGCGGGCGTTATCGGAACTCTCCGTGCGTCGGGATATACAAAAGGGGAGCTGATACGGCATTATATGATACTGCCGATCATAGTTACTTTTGCCGCCGCAGTTGTGGGAAATGTTATCGGCTATACGGTGATGAAGGATTTCTTTGTAAACCTCTACCGTGATTCTTATTCGCTCACAACATATAAAACAATATGGGACCCGTCGGCGTTCCTGCTTTCAACGGTGGTGCCGATCGTCCTTATGCTGCTGATAAATCTTACGGTGCTTGTTTCCAAGCTAAAGCTCAGTCCGCTGAAATTCCTCAGACATGACCTGAAAAAGAACAGAAATAAAAAGGCAATGCGCCTTAACACAAAAATACCATTCAAAACAAGATTCAGCCTGAGGATATTCTTCACAAACCTGCCCGGCTATATTGTAATGATAATCGGTATACTTTTCGGAGCAGTGATTATCAGCTTCGGCGATATGTTCCCGAGAATGTTGGATTCGTACAAGGATATAATTATCCGCGATATGATAAGCGAGTATCAGTATGTGCTGTATGATTGCGAAGAAGCGGACGAAATAACCGATGTACAAGCCGAAAAATACGCTTCATCAAGCTTTGATTATTCCAAGGAGGGCTACCTTACCGACAGCATTACGGTCTACGGAACAGTAAAGAACAGCCGCTATATCCATGCGGAAATTCCCGAAGGAAAGGCGCTTATATCTACGGGAATAAGCGAAAAATTCGGTCTTGGCGTGGGCGACATAATCACCCTTGACGAAAAATATAAGCGTGACAGCTCATACGAAATTGAAATAGGCGGAATATATGATTATCAATCGTCGCTGGCAATATTTATAAATATAGACGATTATAACAGTATCTTCGGAGAAAAGCCGAATTATTTCACGGGATATTTCTCAAACAGCGAGCTTACGGAGCTTGACAATGACGATATCGCTGCGGTCATCACCGCCAATGATTATACCAAGCTATCCGACCAGCTTACCGTGTCCATGAGCGGAATGATGGATATTTTCAAATGGTTCGGAGCCATGTTCTTTGTTATCGTGGTATATGTCCTTTGCAAGCAGGTCATTGAGAGAAACTTCCAGTCAATTGCCATGACCAAAATACTTGGCTTCAGAAACGGGGAGATAGGCAGCCTTTATATCGCGTCAACGTCTATCGCCGTGCTGGTGGGACTTATTATCTCCATACCCTTTATCGATATAGCCATGCGCGCCGTATTCAAAGGCTACCTTTACACCATGATGACAGGATTTATCCCTTACATTATGAGCCCCATGACTTATATCGTGACGGTGTCAACGGGCCTGATTTGCTATGCAGTCGTTGCTCTGCTCCAGATAAGGAAAGTCTCAAGGGTATCAAAGAGCGAAGCTCTTAAAAATGTTGAATAATATACACAAAAACGAAGCTGCTGTACCTTATTGGTATGGCGGCTTTTGCTTTATCCTGTTAAATTACTCCGTTTCAAATGCAGATGTATAAAGCTGATAATAGATGCCCTCCTCGGTAATAATACTGATTTCTGATCAAAGTGTAGAAAAAAATCGGAGCAAAACCCATATAAAAAAGCTGAAGCTTTTACTTGATTTTTGATAAACATTTAAGTTCCATAGTATAACATAAAAATCAGCACCGCATATAATATTGTATCAATATTTATGGAGGTA
>JBJEQM010000220.1:0-7042 GCA_051881755.1 Oscillospiraceae bacterium | reverse complement strand
GCTGTCCTTGGGGTAATTGAGCAGCTCGTTTATCTGCTTTCTCGTATCGCTGTCCGTATTGCGAAGTATTCGCGATACAACGTTGGCGGGCATCTCCTCGATGATATCGACGGTATCGTCAAGATACAGCTCGTCGATAACGTCGCGCAGCTCCTTATCGGAAAAGGCGTTTATAAGCACCATCTGCATACGGCTGTCCATATAAGTAAAGACCTCCGCCGCAATTTCCTTGGGCAGTATCCTGTAAAGCAGGGTAAGCTCGCGCTCGCCGAACTCGTCTACCTCGTCCATTTCCTCCGCCAATGTGGCGATATCCGCAGGATTCATCTCCTGCAATTCATTTTTCAGCTGCATGAACTGCTTATTTTTAAGCATTTCAACGGCAGTTTCCCTTTCCATGGGACATTCCTCCTATTCATCCGAAATAAATGGGAGGTATAAAACACAGAAGCTATGAAACGGCCGCGAAAAGCGCCGTCCCGTAATAACGACTTCGGGGTTTTATACCGTTACTTCCCGCGTCCATTTTTTTCACTCCTTATATTATATAGTTTCGCCGTTTTATCGGCAAAATATATTATATCACTTTTTTATGCCCCATGTCAATTTATTTTTATTCAAATTCACGTTTTTTTTACGTTGACCAAGCACACAACTTAGCAGTCATATCATAAAATTGCTGGCACTCCACATAACAGACTGCTAATTTTCATCAAACCGTCACATTTCGGACATTGATCGGTCAAACAAGGGCGGTATTATATAGACGTTGAAAGAAAAAAGCACACCGAAAGGAATGAGACCAATGTGTTGAGCAAATAATATAATATATTGCACGCACACAAAATATACAGGATAAGCAAAATAAAGCTTATCACAATTAAGGAGGAAATTTTTATGTATGGACTTACACCCTTTGAAAACAGAACCTATAACCCCTTTGCCGTATTCAACGATTTCGACCGTGATTTCTTCGGCGGCAAATTCCCCATGGACACCTGCAGGACGGACGTAAGGGACGAGAACGATAAATACATCGTTGAGACCGAGCTGCCGGGCTTTGAGAAAGAAGATATCAACATTGATATCGACGGCAACCACCTTATCCTTTCCGCCGAGCACAAGACCGAGAACGAGGACAAGGTCAACGGCAAGTATATCCACCGTGAGCGCACATACGGCTCATACCGCAGAAGCTTCGACATCTCCGAGGTCAACGCCGACCGTATCGAAGCGGAATACAAGAACGGCGTTCTTACCATGACTCTGCCCAAGAAGTCGGCAGAAGTTCCTGCCGCAAAAAGGCTTGTTATAAAATGATCACTCCATAACAAAGCAGAAACTTACAAAAACATACTGCCATTTTTCTCAGCACCTCCCAAATATTTCTGCTTTTTCAAGGCAGTACCGCATAATATCCTGCGGTACTGCCATAATACCTCTTTCATTTAACCGAAGCGCCCCGATTGCATATCATTGCAGTCGGGGCGCTTTCGTTTATTTTAAATCAACTATATTTGTAAGTATGCCTTTATCGGTGATGTCGATATATCCGTATGAGGGCGATTTGCCGTCGCGGGGACAGGCGCAGCTGCCGGGATTGAGGATATAGATGCCGTCCTCGTAGGACTGATAGCGCTCATGGGTATGTCCGAAAAGGACGATATTGCAGCCGTTGTCCCGTGCGACGGAGCGTATGGTCTCCGTGCCGCCCTTGACAAAGTAGCGGTGACCGTGAGCGCAGAATATCCTTGCGCCCCCCGCGCCAACGATAAGTCTGTCGGGGAGCATACTTGCATAATCACAGTTTCCCGCAACGCTCCTTATATCAATGTGGGGATATTTGCGGCGTATAAGTTCGGTCTCCTCCTCGCCGTCTCCCAGATGTATATAAATATCGGCTCTGCCCAGATTTGCCTCCACTATTTTCTCCACCGCCCTATAATTCCTGTGGGAATCGGACATTACAATTACTCTCACAATTTTATCCTCCTGCATATATTATAAACGAGGGATATTTTTACTTATTATAGCATAAGCTTTATAAGAAATATTGTCAATAAAATTATTTTTGCATGATAAAAATATATCCTTCAAATTCGTACTTAAGGAGATATTTCAATGAACGGTATCAACGGTATCAACAATGCAAATATGAACGAGCTTATCGGGATTGTCAGCAAGAAGCTGGGAGTCCCTCCCGAACAGCTGAAAAGCGAGCTGGAGAGCGGCAAGTTCAACTCGGCAATAAACAGCATGAAGCCTGCGGACGCGGCAATGTTCAACAAGCTGGTAAGCGACCCCAAGGCGCTGGAGAAATTTATGAGCACCCCTCAGGCAATGGCGCTGTACAAGAAACTCAGCGGCGGAAAATAATAGTATAGTATAAAGTTGGTGGCAGGATTGGACGATTTAACGGGAAAGATACGTGATCTGCTCAATGATGAGGAAAGTATGCGGCAGATACAGGAGCTGGCGGAAATGTTCAGCGGCGCAGGAGAAGACTCCGCGCCGCAGGAAACGCCGTCCGACGCTCCGCAGAACGGCGGCGCTCCCGACGGAGGCGGTCTTAACATTGACCCGTTTGCCATTATGAAGCTGGCAGGCGCTTTTTCGCAGAAGGACGAAGCCTGCGAGCTTATTGCCGCGCTGAAGCCATTCCTCTCCGCGGACAAACAGAATAAAGCCGACAGAGCCATGAAAATGCTCCGTCTGTATAACGTATTTACCGCTCTCAAGGACAGCGGTATGCTAAACGACCTGAATTTGTGATGATATGAACGATAAAGCAAGTATTGCCAAAGCAGAAAACCGCGTAAAGGAGATGGAACGCATGACCAAGCAGTATGTGGAGCAGAGCAACCGCTATATGAACAGAAACGGTCAGAATGCGCCGCGGTTTGAAAATATGCGTCCGCCCTCCCCCGACCCACGCAGGAATATGCCGCCGCCCCGAGATAATACTCCCCGCGACCCTCCGCCCGTATCTCCGCCCTGTCACACCGCGGATAAAGGCTCGTCCATATCGGGGCTCCAGGATATACTGCACGATAAGGACCGTCTGCTGATACTTGCAATTATGATAATACTGCTGAAAGAAAAGGCGGATATAAAGCTTATCCTTGCCCTTGGATATATATTATTATGAAAGAAGTGGTAAATATACATATTAAAGATATTGCAACAAAAGTATTTCATATCGTCTCCCGTGAGGAGCGCGAAAAAGCCGAGGAGGAAAAGCGCGAACGAAGTCAGCTTATAGAGGACATTGACTATACCGTTGCGCGGCTTGCGCAGATACAGGAAAGCTTCGACCTTGTAAGCGACAATGAGCTGGTGGAGGCTATGATATACGAGGAGCTGGCGCTGAAAGCGAGGTACGCCTTTCTTCTGCGGCAGGCAAAGGAGAAAAAGATACAGTGCAGAATGGCGGTGCGGCAATGAATATCGGCAAGACCGTTTTTTATGTCCTGACAGCGCTGGCGGCTATCATAATGCTGTGCTGTTACCTGCGGAGCAAAAAGCCTGCAAAAACGGCGTTCTTCGGTATGTCAAGCGGAGCGGCGGCTCTGCTGGCGGCGCATTTCTGGGGCGGCGGGCTGGGTCTGTATCTGCCGCTGAATATTTTTACCACTATGGTGTCTCTCATTTTAGGCGCGCCGGGAGTGCTGATACTTGCGCTTATCAATAAATTTATTTTCTGAAATTTTTATATTTACATTACACAGCAACTGTGATATAATATAAGAAACGGCAATATTTTTGCCCAAAATATAAAGGAGGATCATACTATGAAATACGTTTGTGACGCTTGCGGCTGGGTATACGATGAAGAGGTCGGCGACCCCGACAACGGTATTGCTCCCGGCACAAAGTTTGAGGACCTGCCCGAGGATTTTGTCTGCCCCCTCTGCGGAGTAGGCAAGGATATGTTCTCCGCCGAATAAGGGAGGTATATACATGGAACAGAAATTCTACATTTGCTCCCACTGCGGCAAGATAGTCGCGGTGGTTAAGGAAAGCGGCGTGCCCGTTATGTGCTGCGGACAGAAGATGACGGAGATCATTCCCGGCTCTGTTGACGCTGCCACAGAAAAGCACGTTCCCGTTTACACGGTGGAAAACAACATTGTAACTGTCAATGTCGGCAGCGTTGAGCACCCCATGCTCCCCGAGCATTATATCGAATGGATATCTCTCCAGACAAAGCAGGGCAACCAGCGCAAGGCTCTCAAGCCGGGAGACAAGCCTCAGATATGCTTCGCTCTCTGCGACGGCGACGAGGTCGAGGCTGTTTACGCATACTGCAATCTCCACGGTCTTTGGAAGGCATGAGACGACACTATAAAAATGTGTGCAGATAATTTTTTATTACAATAAGAATATTTGTACACCTGCTTGACAAAACTAATTTCGTGTGATATAATAATCACAGAAACGAATAATCAATGAGCCTACCGGTTCACCAAAAAAAGCGAAAACCCGCAGAGTTGCCCCTCTGCGGGTTTTCTTTTGGGTTGTGCTGCCTTCTTTTACTTCTTGCGACCGTTCAGCCACTTGCAGATAGCTTCAAAAACAAAATTTGCAGCTATTCCTGCCAAAACGGAAATAAGAAACGAAATAATCAATGAAAAAAGTCCCACCATATTCACCTCCTTTCCGGTTAATCGGACAGGAGTCGGCAGCATAAATACATTTTACCATTTAAGTTGTAAATTGTCAATAAAAGAGATATACTGTTATTTAAGCGAAAAAATAGTGAACAGCAAGATACTCCCACTATTCACTATTACAAAAGCAGATAAAAATAGTCCTTATCATCAACGGTAACGACAGCCCCGGTGACATTCTGAGAATACCGCGTTTCATCCGATATTTTCACGGCAAAGCCTCCCAGATCGGCATAACAGGTAGGCTTGTAGTCGTCGCTGTCATATTTGTAATATACCTTGTCGTAAAAAGTATAGCTGTAAAAGCGCACCTGTCTGTCTTCCACCGCGCGGCTTACTCTCTTGCTGAAAGCTCTTCCGTAATAATACAGCACCGCGGCGGCTATTACAAGTATGGCGCCGCCCAAATACATCTTGTTTCTTTCACCGTCTGCGAAAATATTCAGTATACCCGTCATCAGCACTACCGCAACTATCAGGATCGCGTTCAACACCTTTTGGTCGCTGCGGTTTTTTACACGGCTTTGCAGAGTAAGATACAAGAAATCGTTGGCTTCCACAGGCACGCCGCCGTAAATAAACGGCGCCGCACGCTCGTTTACCGCGCCGCCGTCCTGCTGCACGATATCGGGACTGCCGTATCTGTAATCGGGCCATCTTTCGGGAAATATCTTCATGCCGTCACCCCCTACACAAGCAGGTAAAAACAGTCTTTACCGCCGACGCTTATGACAGCGCCCACCGCATAGGGCACATACGCCGCTTTTTTGGGTATATCCACACAAAACCCGCCCAAATCGGCATAATAATCGTAAAGTGTATCCCTGTCAATGTCCTTGTATTCATAGCGCAGTTTTTGATAATATTTATAGCGGAAGCAGCGTATATTTCCGCTTTTCGCCGCTTTCAGCGCTGCCGTTTTCCTATTATAAAGCCACCACATAAGCAATGCAAGCGCCATCAGCATAATGCCCAGCACCAAGAAAAATGCCGAGTCCGTTTCATCCTGAAATGTGCGCGGCGCTCCGCTCCGAAACGAGCTTGCGGCAAAGGCTGCTCCGCAGACGGCGACAAACACCATCATGACGACAGAAACAAATCTCCCTCTGTGGATATGCTTTTTCAGCGCGGTATGTATTTCCCCGTCAAAATCGCAGGGCTCGCCATTATATATGTACTCTGCCGCTTCGGGCAGGACAGGCTGTCCGTCGGACTGTATGATTTGGGGTCTTTCCGATATACTTACAAAATCTTCGGTAAATATCTTCATAATATCCCTCCGATTTTATTTTATATCAAGCTGCAAAATCTGCTACCTAATGACGGTTAAGGTCATGTTAAATCTGTGTAAGGACGCATCAGAAAAATACTCCCGTGACAAATATCTCGATACCTATTAAAATAAGTATAGTTCCGCCCAGTATCGCCGCCTTATTGGACAGCTTAGTGCCGAACTTTTTGCCTATGGCAAGTCCGCCCATGCAGATAACAAACGTTACCGCCGCGATTATCAGGGAACAGACCAGCGCGGGCACAAAACCGTAGTCCGAGATGGTAAAGCCTACCGACAGCGCGTCGATGGACGTTGCAATGCCCTGCACCATAAGCGCGCCGAAACCCACGGCGCTCTCTTCCTCCTCGCCGCCCTTGTTCCTTATGCCCTCTATCAGCATTTTTCCGCCGATGAAAAGCAGCAGCACCAGCGCTATCCACGGGATAAACGCCTCGAACGCCTTGAAATACTGCACTATTGTATGGACGCATATCCAGCCTGCCATTGGCATAAGCGCTTGGAAAAACGCGAACACTCCCGCTATGGCGCACATTCTGCTCCGCTTCATTTTCGGCTCGTTAAGTCCGTTGGCAAGTGACACCGAAAATGCGTCCATGGCAAGTCCCACGCCAAGAAGCGCGCTGTTAAAGAAAAATATAAATCCCATTTTTTCATCCTCCTAAAAAAATAAAACCCAAGTACAGCACAAGCTATACTTGGGTGGAATGTCAATATATACGGACTCCATGCATAGCTTTGCAGTTACACATGAGTCTCGCAATTTAAAGCAAGCCAGACCGCGGTATGCTGCCTTGGTCAGTATGTTGACTTGCTGCGCCGAAGCGTTCGCTACTCCCTCATTGCTGAATATTATACAGCATATGGTTTGGTTTGTCAAGGGCTTGCAGCATATTTTACACGGTATTTCAACGAACGAATAAATAATGAACGTGTTATGTATATATGTTCGGAATTACCATATTTCACCGCCGGGGACAAGTCTCCCGTCCCGCTTTATTATAATGATATTTGTAACATCGGAAGGGGAAACCCGTCCCCCTACAATAAATTGTCCATAATTATTCAACAAATATTTTAT
>JBJEQM010000219.1:0-1867 GCA_051881755.1 Oscillospiraceae bacterium | reverse complement strand
CGGACAGCAAAACTGCGCGCACGGCAAAATGTAATAAAAATCTTGCCGCCGAACTTATCGAAGGGCTTGTAAAGAGCATTATCGCCCTTGGCATTGATATGGGCGACCTGCCCGAAGCCGATGATTACGGCATACTCGTCACAATGCCAGACAGCGTTATTATTGATGATAACACCAAAATCGAGAATAATATCAAGCTTGTTTCTGTAGGTCTTAAATCAAAGCTGGCGGCCATTATGGACGTGCAGAACTGCGATGAAGAAGCCGCCAAAAAGGAGCTTGTTGTTATCGCAAAGGAAAGTCAGATATCGGCGGATATGACGGACCTGCTTACGTTAAAGGGTGCTGAAATTTCACCTGATGAAGATATGGCGGAAGAGAAAAATGCAGTTGAAGAAGCAGAGGAAGCCGCAAACAAAACCCTTAACGGCGCTCAGACACAATCGCTTTTATCCGTTATTGCACAGTATAAATCAGGCGTATTGAGTATAGGTCAGGCTGTAAACATAATTTCTGTGGCAATAGGAATTTCCAAAGAAGAAGCAAAACGAATTATTGAAGGTGCTGAATAATGACCGAACTGGAGAAACTCAGCCTTTCGCAACCGCTTACAGACGTTTACAACGCTATGGAGCAGGACCTTATGATAGCTATAGCAAAGCAAATAGCCAAAGACGGCGAGATCTCCGCTACCTCTCAATGGCGCTTGCAGAGGCTTGCGGAGGCAGGAGATCTTGACCAAACTGCCATAGCGATAATAGTAAGTTACACGGGAATTCAGTCTGACCTGCTTACCGAAGCACTTTCGGGGGCGGCAAATTCCGTCATAGACAAGCTGGAGCCGGGATTCCGTGAGCTTGCGAAGCAGGGGCTTATTTCCGACACGCCTGTTCCTGCTTCAAAGTCGGTAAATCGGGCAATACAGACGTTCCGCAAGCAGGCGGCTTCCGACCTTAACCTTGTCAATACCGTCATGCGATACAAGGCAAAGCAGGCATATGTTGACCTTGTAAACAAGACCTATGATGCGGTAAATGCGGTTGCGGACGTGCCAAATCGTCAGGAGCTGCTTAATACCTTGGGAAAGCACACCATGTCCACAGTAATGGGCATTGAGAGCCGACAGGAAGCCGTGCGGAAGTGTATCAAGGAATTTTCGGACAAGGGCATTCCTGCATTTGTGGACGCGGCAGGGCGTGAATGGTCTCCCGAGGCGTATATCAATATGGACATACGCACAACGGTATCGAACACCGCCAACGCCGCACAGGACGCGCGGTGCGATGATTACGGCATTGACCTTATCGAAGTATCCTCCCACCCGGGAGCACGTCCGAAATGTGCTCCGTATCAGGGCAGGATTTTCAGCAGAAGCAATCAAAGCGGTATCACGCACGACGGAAACGGCAATGAGATAAGATATGAGCCGCTTTCCTCCACATCTTACGGCGAGCCTGACGGTCTGTTCGGTATAAACTGCAAGCACAAGAAATATCCCTTTATCGACGGCGTGAATTTTCAGCGGTATTTCCCCTATGATAAGGAGGAAAACGATAAACGGTACAAGGAGATACAGGAACAGCGGCGGCTTGAACGTCAGGTCAGAAAGACCAAGACGGAAGCCGATATGCTGAAAGAGGTCGGAGATACCGAAGGTGCAAAAGCCGCTCGGGCAAAGCTGAAAACACAGCGGCAGGCATACAAGCAATACTGTGATGAGCATGAGCTTACTCAGAGGAATGACAGGCTGACGGTCAGCAAAACTTCCGCTTCTGTGGATAAAAAGGCGCTGAAACCGCTTGACAATGGCGGCGGAAGTGGTATAATAAAAATGGGTAAGGTTAAAGGCGCATATAAACAGACCGTA
>JBJEQM010000218.1:0-1872 GCA_051881755.1 Oscillospiraceae bacterium | reverse complement strand
TGTTAATTATGTTGAAAAAGTATAATGTTGGGTAGATTTTTTGGCAGTAAGCATAATATTGTGTATAATATGTTAACATAATGCAGATATTGTATATTATACTATCTTTATTATATATGACGCCTTGGCGAATGTTATATGTAAAGTATTGTGCTTTACATATAATAAAATAAGTCCGATGCATGTAAAGGAGATGACTTTACATATATCGGATCGTAAAATATCATCAATTGCTTTTCAATGTGTATTTTCTGCCGTGCGTCGCTCCGCCTGCAAAATAATAAGTCCAATCAAAAACGCCTCTTATACTAATCTTTGATCGTTCTGTAGACAAAAACAGCAGATAGAATTGTGCCAATCTGGGAAAGCTCCCTTGCAAGGCTTGCCGCCTTGCAAAGGAGCTTGACGACGAGTGGCGCAATTATAGCTGTCGGATTTGTCTATAGGTTGATCAAAGATTAGTATTATATAACGGTTATTGTTAAACACTGTCGAAAACCGGTTCGCCGTCTGCATATTTTGCCTTAACTCCGCGTATATCCGCCGAGAGATACGCCGCGCGCTCCGGACGGTCGGTGAGGGGAAGCTCTTCGGGGGAGGGGACAGCCATATCATCCAGTACCACAGCGCTGAAGCGTCCGCCCTCCTCAAATGTACCCGTGGGGACGCCATTGTTTACATCGGTGAAAAACTCTCCGCCGCCCTTGGTAGCAAGATAAAATGCCTCGGTAAAGGTAAGAGGCTCAGCCGTCGGGTCGCACAGGCGGCTATAAAGCTTGGACATCTGCACCGTATCGCAGACCGCCCTGAGCATGGATTCGCTGTGACCGCCTGCAACGTCGCTGCCCAGACCTGCCCTGATACCCATGTCGAGATACTTGCGCATAGGCGCGATGCCCGAGCGGAGATTTGCGTTTGAGGCGGGACAATGGGCGATAAAGACCCCGTTCTGCTTCATAAGGGCGGCTTCCGCTTCGGTGGAGTAGATACAGTGCGCCATGACGGTTTTGTACCTCTGTCCGTTTTCGCTGTCAATGCCGAAAAGACCGTGCTTCTGGTACACGTCGCCGTAAAAATCTCCTTCGGGGCATATCTCGCTGACCCATTTTACCTCGGCGGGATTTTCGGAAAGGTGGGACTGCACCGCCAAACCGTACTTGCGCCGCAGCACCGCAAGCTTATCCATAAGCTCGGAGGTACAGCTTGGGGCAAAGCGCGGCGTGATAATGGGAAAGGTGCGCTCATATCTGCCGACGGAATTATCCAGCCATTTTACGGTCTCGGCAATATCCTTGTCCAGCAGCGCTTCGGGAGCGTTCCTGTCCATATTTACCTTTCCCACAAAGCTTACGATACCCGTTTCTTCCATCATATCCATCAGCAGCTCTGTGGCTTCTCGGTGGACGGTGGAAAATATTACGGCGTGAGTGGTGGCGCTGTATTTCATCTGCCGTGCAAAAACAGAGTATGCCTTTTGAGCGAAGTCAGCGTCGGCATATTTCTCCTCGCAGGGAAAAGCCCGCGTGTTCAGCCAGTCGGTAAGCTCGCAGTCCATGCCCGTGCCGCGGAACATGAACTGGGGCGCGTGGATATGCAGGTCAACAAGCCCGGGGATAATGAGCATACCGCTGTAGTCGCGGACGGGTATATCGGCGTACTCACTTGGTATATTGCCGAAAACGCCCTTAGTAATGCCGTCTCTGCACACGATATACGAGTCTTTGTATGTCAGAAGTCTGTCAGGCGACGGCGCATAGCATATATCCCCCTTTAAAATAAGGCTTGCCATATTGACCTCCGTAAAAAATTCATTAATTATTTATAGTATAGCATAAATTTGTTTGTTTTTCAATACTTTTTCAAATATACGGA
>JBJEQM010000217.1:0-7111 GCA_051881755.1 Oscillospiraceae bacterium | reverse complement strand
GGAATACTTTGTCGAACGCTTTGCAAGAGCCTGTGAAACTGCCCAAAAGTACGGCGTTCCCCTATATTGCGGTGAATACGGCGTTATCGAAAATGCTTCCCCCGAAGATACCGTCAAGTGGTTCAAGGCTATCAACGGCGCATTTGAAAAGCTTGGTATATGCCGTGCGGCATGGAGCTATAAGAAAATGGACTTCGGTCTTGCCGACGAACGCATGAACGGCGTTATAAACGAGCTGATAAAATATCTATAATAGTGTAAACCACAATACCGCGGCTGTTCTTCATATCAGCCGCGGTATTGCTATATATTGGATATGCTTTCGCAGTAGCAGCATAATCTGCACAAGGCTTCGGGAGCGCCGATTTTATTGCACAGCGCCGTCCCCAGCTCCGCGCAGAGCCGCTCCCCCGTTTCCGCCTCCAGCTCGCGGCAAAGGGACTGCGCATATCTCAGCCGCGACAGTATATCCGCGCCCGCTTCCTCCGTGCCGCTGAAAGCCCCGTCCGCGATTATGCTCTCCAGCAGGGATATAAGTTTTTCCATGGTCATTCCCCCATACCGAAAAAGATATTGTGTACACCGCCGTCGTCAATAAGGGATATCAGCTCCGCGCCGCCGCCGAAAAATCGTATAAGTGCGGCGGTATTTTTCATGTCCGACCCCTCCGCCGCTTCGATATACCGTATGATTTTATCGGTCAGCTCGCTGTATGGCGTTGTACAATGTACCATTATGTCAGCGCCCTCCACAGTATAGTACAAGACCTGTTCCGTTGTATCAAAATTAACGCCTGTTATACGCTCCGCCGTGACGGCGGCAAAGCGCGGCTTTTTCACAGGGGCAAAATAATCATACTCCTCCTCGGGAGGTATCCGACGCGCCGCTTCGGGAATATCTGCGGCGGTGAGCCTGCCCGTATGAGCGCAAACCGTCTGCTTTGAAGAGGAAATCTTATTGCTTTTGTCCGCCTTGAAGCCTATAAGTGACAGCCGCTTGCCGCTTATCATTTTCAGCGATACATTGTTCTGCCAGTGTGAATGGGCATTCGTCAGCTTTTCCAGCGCCTCCGGACTGCCTGCGTTTTCCGTTTTGCTGTATATATCGGCAATGCCCGTATTATATGTGTAATAATTTTCATCGGACAATTCAAACATTACCGCCGTCACTCCCGCAAACCCCGACTTGCTTCGGTGGGGATATATGCCAAGGCAGAGGAAATCCCCCTTACCCATGGGTTCATAGTCGCTGCCCAAAAACAGCAGCGGCACACCCTGCGGCTTCGCGGACACATCTGCGGTGTTGTATATCCTGCAAAGGCGCATGGCGGCAGGCAGAGCGGAAAAGCCCGTGCTGCGCTCCAGCATAAGCCCTATGTCCGCTGCGGCGCTTCGGCACATTCTGCCGATATCCCTGTGTACCGTAGGAGCAGCAGCCGCCAGACGCGAAAGCTCGTCCATATCCGTCCTGCCGCAGCTGATAATGCCCTTAGATATAATGCCCGAAACGGTGCTTTTCACCGCGCCAAGATATTTTTCGTCGGGCTGTATCTTATCCTGCTTTTCCTCCGTATGCTTTTTCTCGGGAGTAGGCTCGGGTGCTTTTTCCTTGACGGAGTTCTCTCCCGAAAACCGAGACATTATGACCGCCGCCGATATAATATGCCTGCACACGGTCTTGGAGGGACAGCTGCATCTGCACGCCGATATATCCGCCGACATAATGACCTCCGCGTCGGGCAGTACGACCTTTACGCCGCCCTCCTGCGCGTATATTTTCACTTCCGCACCGTCAATATCCTTTATGGCGCGCTTGTATATTCCCTTGTTAGACGCGGCAATTAGCCGCTCCTCGGTATAATCAGCGGCAATCTGACCTGCGGCGCGCTCCGCCGCTTCGTCCGCTACGATATTATATTTCCTATCCAATCTGCCAGCTCCTCCGGAGTTATCGCCGCCACGTCCGCACCCATTCCCGCAAGATATTTCGCCGCAGGACGGTTATAGACGGGAGCGCTGTTATAATCAAGGGCGGGCAGCACAAAAAGCCGCGCGCCGCTTTCCAGTATATCCTTGCTTTTGCGGTATACTCTGCGAATATCGCCGCCCTCGTACAGGTCGGTTATGAGTATAACGATGGTCTTGGCGGGAGCGGAAATAAGGCTCTCGCCGTAACACAGCGCCTTGTATATATCCGTGCCGCCGCCAAGCTGCACCTTCATCAGTATATCTGCGGCGCTTGTTGTATACTCGCTCAGGTCAGCCACCGCCGTATCGAAAACCGCCAGTCTTGTACGCAGGAACGGCAGCTTTGCAAAAATACACGCCATGACCGAAGTGTATATCACCGACTCGCACATACTTCCGCTCTGGTCGGCAAGAATTATTACGTGCCACGGATTGTACCGCTTGACCGTATTGCTGAAATACAGCCGCCGAGGAATTATAGTGCCGTACTCCGCGGAGTAGTTTTTCAGATTACGCTCTACGGTCTTTTTGAAGTCGAAATTGCGGAACACCTTGTTGTAGGTCTGTGCAGAGGTCAGCTTTCTGCCGTAAAAGCTGCGGCGAACGTCGTTTTCCAAACGCTTGGATATATCCTCGGCAACGCGGCGGATAATTTCGTCCGCCTGACTGCGAACATTTTCCGGGATAAAGCCGCGGAAGGACAGCAGCTTGCCCAGAAGCGTGATATCCGGCTCCAAGCTTTGCAGTATCTCGGGATTTGTCAGCATTTCATCAATGCCGTATTTGTTCAGAGCGTCCTTTTGCATTATCTCCGCCGCGCTTTTGGGGAACAGCTTTTTTACCTTGCCAAGCCATTGGGGCACGGTGAACACGGAAGCACCTCTGCCGCCTGTTCTGTCGTCGCCGCTGCGCATACCGCGCCCCTCGGAATATTCGCGGTCATACAGAAAAGCCAGTGCGTCCTCGGTCTCCTCCATATCGCCGCTCAGAGGGATATTTTCTTCGGCAAACTGCCCCAATATAAGCCGCCAGCGTGACAGCATTTCCTTGTCGTCAGCCGTCATAATATCCCCCATTTCCTCATTATTTCCGACGCTTTGCGGTCTTTTTGCGCCGCCGCAGCTATCTCTTTTGCGGAAAATACAGCGCTTCCGCCGAGCCGCTCCTCCGTCGTGCCGTAAAGCTCCGCCACGCTTTTGCTTATGCGTGCGGTCTCGGAGGGCAGGAACGCCGTAAACGCTCCGCGCAGCTTGGGCAGTACGGTGATAAATTTATCATGCTCCATACGCCGCACGGCGCTGTCCACGCTTTCAAGCACCGTCCTGCTTGTAAATATGATATCGCGTCCTGCGGATATGATACCCGTGAGGAAATCCGCGCTTTCATCACCTGCGGCGGAGAGCATAAATGCGCAGATATTCTCCCCGTATTCCTCCTCGGACACAAGCTTCGCTCTGCTGCATATTGCAAGGCAAACGCCGTATATTTGCGGCGAGGAGCGGGAATTGTCCGCCGCAAGGCTTATCTCGCGAAGAAACGCGTCTCTGCCGCACAGGTCGGGATATTCCGCCGACAGAGAGTACATGAGCCGTATTCCTCGGCATATGTCCGCACACTCGTCTCCCGTCGCCGCGCATATTTCGGGTATCCTGCAAAGCGCCGCCCCAAAGGATATTTTCATCAGTTCCTCCGCGCCCGCGTCAGCGCCGTCAAGAGTATGCTTCTGCAATATAATAAGCTTGTTGATATGGGACATAAACCTGCATTGCGATGTAAAATCCATATCGTCGCGGACAATATCGTATACACTGTCGGGTATGTTTTCGGAGAAGCCCGTTACGAACATATCCAGCAAAAACTTGCCCGCTTCCGCCGCGGTCTGTATCTTACCGGACTCCTCTTTCAGCAGACCTCGGCAGATAGTCTCGATACTGCCGCCGTAAACGGACAGGTCAATGAGCCGCGTTTCCACGGCGGTGCTGAAGCGGTAGCTCCACACCTCGCGGATAAGCGCCTCGTCGGTGCTGCCCGAATAATCGGGACCGCTTTCACGCTTGCAGAAGTCCGTGCCGAGATATTTCATGCGGTGCAGGAAGCAGCTTTTTTCATAGTGCGCATGATTTTTCACCACGTCCAGAGTGGTGCTCTGCCGCGCGATAGTGCCAATGTTAAGGCGGTATTTTTTGCACAGTACACGGAAATCGTACACGCATGGCGGCACTATTTTTTCGCCGTCGGAAATGTTTATCTCTCCTGCGCCCAGACCCGTCATGCGCCGCAAAAGATAGTCCAGCTCAAAGGCGGCGGTGGTGTTCACGTCACCCTTGACAAAGGCGGTTCGCACGCCGTCCAGCAGCTCGTATGCACCCGGCTGCGGTATTCCGCGGAGCGCCGCAAGACTTTCGGCAATATACAAAGCCTCGGTCTCGTCGGGCAGAGACACGGGCTGCTTTGTCCGCGCGTAACGCGCCGTGGACACGATAAACTCCTCCACGGTCTTAAGGTAGGGCTTATCCGCGCCTGCGGTCAGCTTCTTCCATACCTCGCTGTAAAATGCAGGATAAAGTATACCTGCCCCGTAGCCGCTGCGGCTGTCGGTCTCCGCAAAGGTATAGGGCATAATGTACAGCGCGCTGTCCTCCTTAGAGTACGCCGCCGTTTTTATCTCTCCCTCTTCCGACCCAAGACCATGTATGTGATACGCCCCTGCCACCACCATTATGCGGCTGTATTCCTGACGGTATTTCCGTATATTGCCGCGCATACAGCTTTCACGGCAGTTGTTTTTTTCGTCGGGAGGAGACAGCTCGCGCATATATCTTCCCAGCATATAAACGCCGCGCACAAACTCGCGGCTGTCCTTTTCGTATGACATTTCAAAGCCGCGCTCCCAAAATTCCGAAAAGCTGCGGCAGCCGCTTTTTTCAGCAGTGCGCGTGTAATACTCCGCCGATTCGTCGTGACCGAAGCGGCGGCGGCTTTCCTCCGCGCCGAACTCCGCAAGCTGCGCGGCGTATGGCATATCTATAAAGTGCGCCGCAATATTCCGCTTCGCCGCCTCTTTTATGGCACACAGCTCTGGCGAATACGCAAGAAAGGGATAGTACGCGCGGTATTTCTCCTTGTCCCCCGATATTTTACCGAGACGGTCGTCGTAGCTGCTGTATATGCAGACGGGCGGCACAGTACCCTCGTCCGCAAGATACTTTATAAGGAAGTCACCGTCGGAGGGACCCTCGATAAGCACGCAGTCGGGCTTATACTGCTCCATGACCTCGGCAATATGATACGCGCAGGCAGGAGAATGGTGCCGCACGGGAAAGTATATTATATCCGATGAAAGGTCAAAGCTTTTTTCAAATCCGTCCGTCATTTCAGACAGCTCCTGCTCTCGTAGAAATCTTTCCATATGCCGCCCGATTTTTCCGCGCGAAGCTTCACCGCGCCCTGATAATATTCACGCAGCTTGGAGAGGTCGTCCTTGCTCTCTTTCATTACCGCGCCCAGGAGGTTTTCCGTCAGCTTGTTCATAGAGATGTGACCGTTGCCGTAATACTCCGCGTCGAGGGCGGACTGATAGTACACCGACACAGCCTCGGCGGTGCTCATTACGCAGGATAGCTTCGGCACGCTTGCCTTTACCGAGGACACTCCGCTGCGCAGCTCGCTGAAAACACACGCAAGTACCTCTGCTGCATCGCTGTCGGCAGCGCGCTCAATGCCCGATTCCGCCATAAGGCTCTCGCACTGCTCGCGGATTATCTTCGCCTCCAGCTTCACGCTTTTCACAGGCTCCACCGTCTCAAAGTTAAAGCGCCTTTTCAGCGCCGAGGACATTTCATTTACGCCCTTGTCGCGGGTGTTTGCCGTGCCGATAATGTTAAATCCCTCGGCGGCGAAAAGCAGACCGTCCTCGCCCGTCAGCTCGGGAATGTTCATCACCTTGTCACTCATAATGGATACAAGGGTGTCCTGCACTTCCAACGGACAGCGTGTAAGCTCCTCGAAACGGGTTATAATACCCTTGCTCATGCCGTTGTAAACGGGCGCAGGGATAAGTGCCTCCTTAACGGGACCCTTGGACAGCAGCATGGCGTAATTCCACGAATATTTTATATTATCCTCGGTGGTGCCTGCGGAGCCTTGCACCGTATTGGTGGAACAGCCGCACACTGCCGCCGAAAGTAGCTCGGACAGCATAGTTTTCGCAGTGCCCGGCTCGCCCACAAGCATAAGTCCGCGGTTGCCCGCCAGAGTTACTATGGCACGCTCGATAAGGGCGTCGTCGCCGTAGAACTTGCGCTTTATCTGCACGCCGCACACGGGCTTCTCCGCGCCGATAATAAAGTCCCGCACCGCACGGGGCGAAAGCTGCCAGCCGTCAGGCTTTCTGCTGCCGCGGTCGCTCTCTTTCAGCGCGTCAAGCTCGTCTTTGTATTTTTCCTCTGCAAGGGGTTTCTGTATTTTCATCGTATCATTCCTCGTTAAATTAATTATTCCAGTATACCCTCCAACAGGTCAAGGCAGCAGCTTACAAAGCGCGTGCTGACCTCCGCGGGCGATATGGCGTCGTACTCCGAGTAAGAGTCGGGGACTTCGTCCTCCTCGGGCAGACGGTAGAAATATACATTGGTAAGCTCCACGCTTTCGCTGAAATCCTGTCCCATGTACATATTCTCAAAGCCGAATTTTATGCCGATACCGAGAGTCCTGTCCTGTATATGGTATCCCGAAAAACCGCCCCCGTCCTCCACGGAGCTGCGTATAAGGTTGTATTTCTTGGCGGCGTTGTTCATGGAGGATACCGTAAAGCTGCGGTTTTTGTACTTTGTGATATACTGCTTTTCATCCGTATCCTTATCCGTAAGACGGATAATATTGGCGGATATCTGAGCAAAAGGCTGCACTATTTCATAATCGGACAGCTGTTCCAGCCACGCCGCGATACTCTCCGCGGACATTTCAACGGGGTGCGCAAGGGATATTTCCGCGTCCTCGGGCAGCTCAAAGGTATCGTCGTTTTCATCGCAGAAGCTGCCGTCGTCGCAGTAGCGGAATGTATTTTGCAGTATACCATCTTGATATGTACCCCAAATAAGCGTACCTGCAAAGCGGTGCATTACAGGTTTATCCACAAACAGGGC
>JBJEQM010000216.1:0-7134 GCA_051881755.1 Oscillospiraceae bacterium | reverse complement strand
CTGCCGTTTTCCACCCGTATCTTATCCTGGCAGAACAGGGACACCGCCTTTGGGAGTATCTTCCACTCCACATTTTCCATGATACGCCGCTGAAGCGTTTCGGGAGTATCATCATCGCGTACCTTAACGGTATCCTGCAATATGATAGGACCGCCGTCGCATACCTCCGTGACGAAATGCACCGTCGCCCCCGACACCTTTACGCCCTTAGCCAAAGCCGCCTCGTGTACGTGCAGACCGTAAAATCCCTTTCCGCAGAACGACGGTATAAGCGCAGGGTGAACGTTTATCATCTTGTTGGGATAGGCTCTGCAAAGGCTCTCGTCCAGAATGGTCATAAAGCCCGCATATACTACAAGGTCAGCCATTTCCTCATTGAGAGCCTCCAGCATAGCCGCGCTGTATTGGTGTACATCGGCATAGTCCTTTCGCACCAGCACACGGGTCTTGATGCCGTTTTGCTTTGCCCTTTCAAGAGCGTAAGCGTCCGCCTTTGAGGAGATAACGCAGGTTATCTTTCCGCCGATTATCTCCCCTCTTTTTTCGCTGTCGATAAGCGCCTGCAAATTCGTTCCGCCGCCCGAAACAAGTACAACTATATTTTTCATTGGTATAGCACCTCGTTTATATCAATGTACAAAAAGGGGCTTAAAGCCCCTTGGGATATTTAGCGGATAATAACGCCCTCGTCGCTGTCAACCAGTTCACCGAGAACGTAAGCCTCCTCGCCTGCCGCCTTGACAGCCGCAATAGCCTTGTCAACATCGTTCTTGTCAACAACAACGGTCATACCAACGCCCATGTTGAATGTATTGAACATATCACGCTCGGGTATCCTGCCCACTTTCTCGATAACATCGAATATAGGAAGCACCTGTACAGCGCTGCGCTCAATGTCCGCGGACAGACCCTTGGGCAGAGAACGAGGTATATTTTCATAGAAGCCACCACCCGTGATATGGCTGATAGACTTGACATTTACTGTATTTATCAGGCTCATTACAGCCTTAACGTAAATTCTTGTAGGCGTCAGCAGACACTCGCCCAGAGTTGTGCCGAGGTCGCTGTAATGTCTTGCAAGATTCTGCTCCGTAACGGAGAACACCTTTCTTACAAGAGAGAAGCCGTTGGAATGTACGCCGCTTGACTTGATAGCCAGCATTACGTCCCCCGCTTTCTGAGTGGACGGGTCAAGGATCTTGTCCTTGTCAACAACGCCCACGGAGAAGCCTGCAAGGTCGTATTCCTCCTCGGGCATAAGACCGGGGTGCTCGGCAGTTTCGCCGCCGATGAGCGCGCACTCCGCCTGAACACAGCCCTCCGCAACGCCCGATACTATCTCCGCTATCTTCTCGGGGATATTCTTGCCGCAGGCGATATAATCAAGGAAGAACTGAGGCTTTGCGCCGCAGCAGATAATGTCGTTAACGCACATGGCAACGCAGTCGATACCGACAGTGTTGTGCTTGTCCATAAGGAACGCAATTTTGATTTTTGTGCCCACGCCGTCCGTACCCGATACAAGAACAGGCTTGCTGATGCCTGTCATATCAAGCTCGAAAAGACCGCCAAAGCCGCCGATACCCGAGAGTACGCCGCTTGTCATAGTCCTTGCAACATGAGCCTTCATAAGCTCAACAGCTTTGTAACCCGCGGTTACGTCTACGCCTGCTTCTTTGTAGCTTTCAGAAAAACTTTTCATTATGATGACCATTCCTTTCCGAGTTTTCTTTCGGACGGCACCGAAAATCAAACCCAACGCCGCAATTTATGTCGGCTTATATTATCTTAAACGTGTCCGCCAATTTTAAATTCAAACTTATCCTTAGGCATTTCCTTTGGCACGGGAACAGGATAATCTCCGCTGAAGCAAGCGTCGCAGAAACCGCAGGGCGCACCCTCCGCCAGCTTGTTCACGTTCTCTATGCTGAGATAACCCAGCGTGTCCGCACCTATCTCCTTGGCTATCTCGTCCACGGACATTCGGCAGGCGATAAGATTTTCCCTGCTGTCAATGTCCGTACCGAAAAAGCACGGGTTCATAAAGGGCGGACAGGAAATGCGGACGTGTATCTCCTTTGCCCCCGCCTCGCGGATAAGATTTACAATACGCTTTGATGTCGTACCGCGTACAATGCTGTCGTCCACCAAAATGACCCGCTTGCCCTCGACGGTCTCCCTAATGACATTCAGCTTTATCTTGACGGAGTTTGTGCGCTCCGTCTGGGAGGGCTGTATAAATGTACGTCCAACATACCTGTTCTTTATAAAGCCAACGCCGTAAGGTATGCCCGACGCGCGGGACAATCCCAGCGCCGCGTCCAATCCGCTGTCGGGAACGCCGATGACAACGTCCGCGTCAACAGGGTGCTCTTTCCAGAGATACTCACCCGCCTTGAGACGCGCCTTGTGTACGCTTACGCCCTCGATGACCGAATCGGGACGGGCAAAATATACATATTCAAACACGCACATATGCGGCTTTACCTTGCCGCAGCGCGATTTATCCGAGCGCACACCGTTCTCGTCAATGACGATAAGCTCGCCCGGCAGTAAATCCCTTACAAACTCCGCGCCAATGCTGTCAAAAGCGCAGGTCTCGGAGGATACCACATAAGAGCCGTCCGACATTTTACCGAGGGACAGCGGACGGAAGCCCACAGGGTCTCTTGCCGCAATGAGCTTTTTCGGCGACATTACCACGATGGAAAACGCACCCGACAGCTTCTCGGTGGCTTTGCCCACAGCCTCCTCAATAGACGGACAGACAAGCCGCTGCTCCGTAATGGCGTAGGATATTACCTCCGTATCGTTGGTGGTGTGGAAGATAGCGCCCTTCAGCTCGTACTCCTCGCGCAGCTCCCTTGCGTTGACAAGGTTTCCGTTGTGAGCGATGGCCATAGGTCCTTTGACGTGACGTACCACAAGAGGCTGAGCATTGCTGCGGTTGCAGCTTCCCGTTGTGGAGTATCTGACATGACCCACAGCGATATTTCCCTCACCCAGCTGCGCCAGAGTGTCCTTGTTAAAGACCTCATGTACCAGTCCCAAGTCCTTGCGATAGCTGAAAACGCCTCTGTCGTTGACTACGATGCCGCAGGATTCCTGTCCTCTGTGCTGTAAGGCGTACAGACCAAGGTAGGTCTGCATGGCAACGTCCTTGGAGTTTGGACTGTAAATGCCGAAAACGCCGCATTCCTCGTGTATATTGCCGAACATATCCATCAACCCTTTCCGTTCCAGCAGTATGTGCAAAGCTTACATTGGGGCAGCCCCACCGCTTTTGTCGTGCCTTCAAGGGTCTGGAAATCAAGAGATGTCAGCTTGAGCCGCGAGCATATCTCAGCTCTGAGCTTTTTGCCGCGCTCAGTTGATGAATCGCAGTATTCATTTATATATTGTACACCCTCTGCGCCCTCCAGCTCGTCGATTATCTTTCGCGCGATAAGGTCAAGCTCGGAGGTGCTGCGGGAGAAATTCAGATAACGGCAGCCGTACATAATTGGCGGACAAGCCGAGCGCATATGAACTTCCTTGGCACCGTTGGCATAAAGGAACTCCACCGTCTCGCGCATCTGCGTGCCGCGCACAATGCTGTCGTCCACGAAGAGAAGCTTTTTGCCCTCGATAAGCTCATGTACGGGGATAAGCTTCATCTTGGCGACCTTGTTTCGCATGGATTGATTCTGCGGCATAAAGCTGCGGGGCCATGTTGGTGTATACTTTATAAACGGTCTTGCAAAGGGTATGCCGCTGCGGTTTGCGTAGCCGATAGCATGAGGAATACCCGAATCGGGCACGCCACAGACATAGTCCACATCGGGGAGATTGCCGTTTTTCATATCATTTTCCGCCATTATCTCGCCGTTGCGTGTACGCATTGTCTCAACGGTAACGCCCTCGTACACGGAGTTGGGATAGCCGTAGTATGTCCACAGGAACGTGCATATGCTCATGTCCTCACGCACTCCGCCAAGGGACTTGCACTCGTCGGGAGTTATCATAGCTATCTCGCCGGGAAGAAGCTCGCGGTAGGTCTCATACCCCAGCTTCTGGAACGCGAAAGACTCGAACGAGAAGCAGAAACCGTCACTGCGCTTACCCACGATAATGGGCAGCCTGCCCGCCTTGTCGCGAGCCGCAATAATGCCCTCCTTGGTAAGCACCATCAGGGACATTGTACCCTCTATCTTATCCTGCGCGTACTTTATACCCTCCACAAGGCTTTCCTTTTGTGATATAAGCGCGCCGATAAGTGCGCCGGAGTTTACCTTGCCGTTGGTCATGGTCTCGAAGCTGCCGCTGCAGCTGTCCAGTATCTCGCTGCGAAGCGCTTCATAATTGTTAATGATACCGATATTGCAGATACCGTATGTGCCCAGCTTTGAGCTTACAAGTATCGGCTGGGGGTCTGTATCGCTTATGCAGCCGATACAAAGCTTGCCCCTCATGCCCACAATGTCGTTTTCAAATTTTGTTCTGAACGGTGAGTTTTCGATGCTGTGGATACTTCTCTGAAATCCCAGTTCATCGGAATATGCAGTCATGCCGCCGCGGCGCGTGCCGAGGTGGGAGTGATAGTCTGTGCCGAAGAAAACGTCGCTGATACAGTCGTTATGGGACGCTGCTCCAAAAAATCCGCCCAATGCTTTTTACCGCCTTTCGGTTAAATTTTTATACTGTATTATTCGCCGAAAATACGCTTCATCATTTCCTGATAAGCCTCTTCAACGCCGCCCATATCTCTGCGGAAACGGTCCTTGTCCAGCTTCTCGTGAGTTGTGCTGTCCCAGAAACGGCAGGTGTCGGGAGAGATCTCATCGGCAAGGAGTATCTTACCGTGGAATCTGCCGAACTCTATCTTGAAGTCGATAAGGTCGATGTTCAGACCCTTGAAATATTTTACCATAAAGTCGTTTACCATGAAAGCATACTTTGTTATATCGGCAATTTCCTCCTTGGTAGCAAGACCGAGACCGAGAGCGTAGTAATCGTTGATGAACGGGTCGCCCAGATCGTCGTTCTTGTAGCTGAATTCAAGAGTAGGAGTCTTAAGAGGAGTACCCTCCGCGATACCCAGCTTCTTGGAGAAGCTGCCTGCCGCAACGTTTCTCACAATAACTTCAAGGGGAACTATCTCAACCTTCTTAACGATAGTTTCGCGGTCGCTGATCTCCTCGACCAGATGTGTGGGAACGCCCTCTTTTTCAAGGAGCTTGAACATGAAGTTGGACATCTTGTTGTTTACAACGCCCTTGCCGCGGATAGTGCCCTTCTTCTCGCCGTTGAAAGCGGTAGCGTCGTCCTTGTAGTCTACGATAACATAATCGGGGTTGTTTGTGGCATATACTTTCTTAGCCTTGCCCTCATAAAGCTGTTCTTTTCTCTCAATGTTTTCCATTTTCTATTCCTCCTGAAAATTTTTACAATATATAATAGTCGGCAGCTCCGCAGAGCCTCCGTAAAAACCTTTTACAATTCAGCTATCATCTGCTGCATTTTGGCGTCCTTAGCCTTAACGCCCTCCAGCATATCCTGCTTAGCCTTTTCCAGCTTGTCCGCAAGAGCGTCATCGGAGAGAGCCAGCATCTGTATAGCAAGGATAGCCGCATTTTTTGCGCCGTCAATGGCAACCGTTGCCACGGGGATACCCGAGGGCATCATTACAGTAGCAAGCAGCGCGTCCAGACCGTCCAAATTGGAGGACTTGCAGGGTATGCCGATAACAGGCAGAGTTGTGTGACCTGCCACAACGCCCGCAAGATGAGCCGCCATGCCCGCCGCGCAGATTATTACGCCGAAGCCGTTTTTCTTAGCGTTTGCGGCAAACTCGCTTGCCAGCTCGGGACTTCTGTGCGCCGACATAACGTGGCACTCAAAGGGAACTCCATACGCCTTAAGCTCCTCGGCAGCCTTTTTTACAACGGGAAAATCGCTGTCGCTGCCCATGATTATCGCAACCTTTTTCATATAAACGATCCTTTCAAAAAATATTCCTGTGAAAACAAAAAAACTGTGAAAACATTCACAGCATTATTGACCTGCAGCTATTCCTCTGCCTGAAAAAGAGCGCACTGCGCCGCGGCATGATTTCCCTGAAAAAATGCCCGTAAATGCAATTGAAAACGTCTTTTCGGCAAACATGATATGACCCTCCGTATCTGCAAAGCAATACACTATATATTGTACTTTATTTTCCGCCAAATTTCAAGTGTTTATTAAAAATATTTTTTATTTTATAAATTTTACGATTTATGTATTGCTTTTTTCTGAAAATGTGTTAGAATAATACATAAGGGTAAAAGCATACCCGCTTTACCTTGTACTTAAATATAGGAGGTGCTTTTGAAATGGCATACAAAATTTCCGACGATTGCATCAGCTGCGGCGCTTGTGCTGACGGCTGCCCTGTAAGCGCAATTTCCGAGGGTGACGGCAAGTACGCTATCGACGCAGCAACCTGCATCGACTGCGGCGCTTGTGCAGATACTTGCCCCGTAGGCGCTCCTTCCGCTGAATGATCTCAGCAGATACATTTTTTGCCATGGCCGACAGGCTATGGCATTTTTTTATGCTCAAAAAAGAAAAAGGAGCCGCACCGTTAAGTGCAGCTCCTTAAAAAGCTATATGCGAGGTTCAATTATTCGTTGATACCTGTAACAACGCCTGAACCTACTGTACGTCCACCCTCACGGATAGCGAAGCGAAGACCTTCTTCGATAGCGATAGGAGTGATGAGCTCAACGTCCATAGAAACGTTATCGCCGGGCATGCACATTTCCTTGTCAGCAGGAAGTGTGATTACGCCTGTAACGTCAGTTGTTCTGAAGTAGAACTGAGGTCTGTAGTTGTTGAAGAAAGGAGTATGACGGCCGCCTTCTTCTTTCTTAAGAACGTAAACCTGACCCTTGAACTTTGTGTAGGGGTGAATGGAGCCGGGCTTACAGAGAACCTGACCTCTTTCGATCTCGTTTCTCTGAACACCACGGAGCAGAGCACCGATGTTATCGCCTGCCTCAGCGTAGTCAAGGATCTTTCTGAACATTTCGATACCTGTAACAACTGTCTTAGCTCTCTCAGTTGTAAGACCGATGATCTCAACTTCGTCACCAGTCTTGAGCTGACCTCTTTCAA
>JBJEQM010000215.1:0-1887 GCA_051881755.1 Oscillospiraceae bacterium | reverse complement strand
ACACAAAGGGCAGAAGATACGACATTACGGTCGACGCACCCTCTTTTACGCCGCTCCAGTTCTGCAGGGCGCTGTAAAGAAGTATGGCAAACGCCAGTATGCCGCAGATCTTTATTATACTTTTTTTATCGAGATTCATATGTTGCCTTTCTTATACAATATTACATAAGAGGTGCAAACAGCCTGAGCACTCTGCCCGCAAGACGCTTGAATACACCGTATTTGCGGCAGTCCTCCAAGGTTATCTCCTCGCATTTTGCCAAAGTATCCATATAATCCGCCTCGACCTCCGCCACAGCAGGACTGTTGTACATATAAGCCGCACATTCAAAATGCAGGAACAGGCTGCGATAATCAAGATTTATGGAGCCTGTCACCGCCCTTATATCATCGCTGACGAATACCTTTGCATGAACAAATCCGGGAGTGTATTCGTATATCTTCACGCCGCCGCGGATAAGCTCCGCGTAATAAGTCCGCGCAAGATAATACGCATACTTTTTATCGGGAATATGCGGCATTATAATGACCGTTTCAACTCCGCGCTTTGCGGAATATATCAGCGCGTTTTTCATCTCATCGTCCAGTATGAGATACGGGGTCATTATATGTACATATTGCTTCGCGCGGAAAAGTATATCAATATATACATTCTGTCCCACATTTTCATTATCCAGAGGACTGTCGCTGTAGGGAATGACATAGCCGCTTTTATCAAGCTGCTCCTGATCGGCAAAATCATGCACGATATATTTCTCGTATTCCTCCTGCACATTTTCCGTTATATTCCAGTTTTGCAGGAACATGAGCGTAAAGCTTTTTACCGCCTCGCCCTTTAGCATGACCGCCGTATCCTTCCAATGACCAAATCTCTCCTTGGCATTGATATATTCGTCGGCAAGATTGATGCCGCCCGTGAAAGCGACCTTGCCGTCAATGACCAGTATTTTACGGTGGTCGCGGTTATTCTGCACCGTAGACAGAACAGGCTTTATGGGAGAAAACACCTTGCACTTTATCCCCTCCGCCTCCAGACGCTTGGGATAATTATAGGGCACCAGAGCGATAGTGCAGGTGCCGTCATACATGAAGCGCACCTCAACGCCCTCCTTTGCCTTGCGTATCAGTATCTCCAGAACGGTGTCCCACATCACGCCCTCTTCGACGATAAAATACTCCATGAAAATAAATTTTTCCGCCTTTTCCAGCTCTTCCAGCATGGCATGGAATTTGTGCTCGCCCAAAGGGAAATATTTGGCATAGGTATCGTTATACACGGGAAAAAATGCGTAATTGTTCATATACCGCGCAAAATCCGCCTCGCGCTCGTCTTCGGACGAAAGCTTGTCCAGCACCTCGGTGTCCTGCGTCATATAAGGCTTGGTCTCGTCGATAAGCACGCGCAGACGGCTGTTGACCAGCTTTGTACCAAACTCCATTTTTACAAAAATATACATCAGCGTGCCGAAAACAGGCAGCGCCATAACAGGGAGTATCCACGCAAGCTTAAAGCTGGTGTTTGTTTTGTCATTTATAATGTATATAATGGATATCAGCGACAGAAGCAGGGTAAAGATATGAAAAGCGGGATAAAATTCGCTCAGCTTCGTTACCGAAATAAAGAGGATAACTATCTGGATAACAAGGAAAAGCAGGGCTATCATAGTTCTGCCGAAAATAATTCTTATAAGCTTTTTCAGTTTTTTCAATATGATTCTCCCCATTATATAAAATATACCAGCTATATTGTACTACTTTCCGCACAAAAAGTCAATAATTCCAAACACATAAAACCGCCGCTTTTGTAATATACACACGACAAACGCCGAAAAAAAAAGCTCAATCCTTTAATATTATTACGGGTATGGGCGGACAATTGGGACGAGA
>JBJEQM010000214.1:0-1897 GCA_051881755.1 Oscillospiraceae bacterium | reverse complement strand
GATCGAGCCGTTCCTTGTTATCGCGCCTTACATAGAGGAAGAACAGGATAAACCTATTGCCCTTTCTTCCCATGAGGGACAGGAGTTCGATTATATTTTATCCGGCAGTCTGAAAACCGTCATCGACGGCAAAATAAAGGTGCTTAATGCAGGTGATTCCATTATATACGATTCGTCCTCGCCTCACGGAATGATCGCCACAGGCGGCGAAAAGTGTGAATTTCTGGCAATATTGATAAAGTAATCTCGCGGAGGCATATTAAAATGGAAATGAAAGATCTTCATAAAAAGTTTGTAACGGAAGAGTATGACAAAGACGGAGTGCTGACAAAATTTGAGATAAACGTCCCCGACAACTTCAATTTCGGTTATGATGTTATTGATGAAATAGGTAAAAACGAGCCCGACAGACGTGCCATGGTATGGGTAAATGAGGAAAATGAGGAGCATATCTTTACATATGCCGACCTTATGAAAAAATCCAATCAGGTTGCAAATATGCTTGTTGCCCACGGCGTTAAAAAGGGCGATAAGGTAATGTCCGTGCTGAAAAGACACTACCAGTTCTGGTTCCTGACAATTGCGCTGTGCAAGATAGGCGCTGTGCTTATCCCCGCAACAAACCAGCTTATGAAAAAAGACTATGTATACCGCTTCAAGGCCGCCGAGGTAAAGTATGTTATTGCTACCGGAGACGGAGAGACTCCGGAACATATTGAACAGGCAATGGAGGATTACGACGGTATTGTTGAAAAATTTATCGTAAGAGGCAAGGGCAGAGAGGGCTGGATAGACTTCAATGAGGAAATGGCAAAATATCCCGATACCTTTGAGCGTATCCCAAATAAGGTAGACGATGATATGCTGCTGTACTTCACATCGGGTACGACAGGATATCCTAAAATGGTCATGCACAGCAATTACTATGCTATCGCGCATCTTATCACTGCAAAGCACTGGCATCACCTTTCCGACAAGAGTCTGCATTTTACCGTTTCCGAGTCGGGCTGGGGCAAGTGTATGTGGGGCAAAATGTACGGTCAGTTCCTCTGCGCGGCATCTATATTCGTATACGACTTTGACCGCTTCCACTCTGCGGACATTCTCCAGAAGATACAGGATTACAAGGTAACATCTTTCTGCGCTCCTCCTACAATGTTCAGAATGTTCATTAAGGAGGGTATCGAGAATTACGACCTTTCTCACCTTGAATATTCCACAATTGCAGGCGAGGCTCTCAACCCCGAGGTTTACAACCGCTGGCTGGAATACACGGGTCTCAAGCTGATGGAGGGCTTCGGTCAGACGGAGACCGTTCTTTCCGTAGGAAATCTGTACGGCATGACTCCCAAGCCCGGCTCTATGGGTAAGCCTACTCCGCTGTTCAATGTTGATATTGTGGACGAGGACGGCAACTCACTCCCCGCAGGTGAAACAGGCGAGATCGTTATCCGCACAAAAGACCAGAAGCAGATAGGTATGTTCAAGGAATACTACAAAAATCCCGAGGCAACCTATGAGGCTTGGCATGATGATATTTACCACACGGGTGATACAGCATGGCGCGATGAGGACGGATACCTTTGGTATGTAGGACGTACCGACGACGTTATCAAGTCTTCGGGATATCGTATCGGACCATTCGAGATAGAGAGCGTTCTTATGGAACACCCTGCCGTACTTGAAGTTGCCGTTACAGGTGCCAAAGACCCCATCAGAGGTCAGGTCGTAAAGGCTACTGTCGTTCTTACAAAGGAGTACAAGGGCAAGGGAGACGAAGCGCTTGTCAAGGAGCTTCAGAACCATGTCAAGGAGCAGACTGCACCTTACAAGTACCCCAGAATCGTGGAATTTGTGGACGAGCTGCCTAAGACCATCAGCGGCAAGATAAGACGTG
>JBJEQM010000213.1:0-7197 GCA_051881755.1 Oscillospiraceae bacterium | reverse complement strand
GAGGACAAAATACTTGTAAATTCTCCCAAGGTTGCCACATACGACCTCCAGCCCGAAATGAGCGCATACGAGGTAACGGACAAGGTAGTTGAGGCTATCAATGCAGAGAAGTACGATGTTATCATCCTCAACTTTGCTAACTGCGACATGGTTGGTCACACAGGTGTATTCGACGCTGCTGTAAAGGCTGTCGAGGCTGTTGACACCTGCGTAGGCAGGACGGTTGACGCTATCCTTGCACACGGCGGCACTGCGCTTATCACAGCCGACCACGGCAACGCGGACAAGATGTACGAGGCGGACGGCTCTCCGTTCACGGCTCATACAACGAACGTTGTTCCTCTTATCGTTGCAGGTCAGCAGGGCGAGCTCCGCGAGGGCGGCGTTCTGGCAGACCTTGCTCCCACAATGCTGAAAATAATGGGTGTTCCGCAGCCTGCGGAAATGACGGGCAAGTCTATTCTTCTTTGATAGGCTGCATATAAAAAGTGTCAGCTCCGCGTAATGCTTTTGATTGCGCGGGGCTGTTTCTTTAAATTTATCTTTAAATTGTAATGATATTATATTGTCTTAAACATCATATTTTTTTCGGCGCTTCTCGGCTTCGATATAAACATGGTCATCGCTTCTTGCGGAAATAATTATGATTTTCATTATACTGTCGGTGATTTCAACTTTGTAGACGACTCGTATACCGATCTTGCGGAATTTGATTTTCATTAGACCGGATAGATCTATGCCGGATTGATTTCCCAAGGGCTTGCCATAACCTCCGTCAGGCAATGGATTTTGGCTTACCTTACGAATACCTTTTAAAATCTGAGGGCGTATTGAGCCGTCAAGTTTTTTCAATTCTTCGGCTGCTTCGGGCAAAAATTCGATATTCCAGCTCATTCTATTTCCAAGTCCTCCGCGCTGTCAATGTCGGCTTCAGACAGACCGCAGGCGGACATTACCTCGTCAAATGTGAGCGCTTTTTTGCCCTCGTTATTTTTCAGCCGCGCCTGTGCTTCTGTGATAAGGCGGTGTTCTTCGATGATTTCGGACATTTTTATATATTCGTCGGGAGAAAGAATGACCGCAGCAGGTGAGTTGTTTTTTAGCACTATAAGCTGCTTTTCGGTTTTGAGTCTGTCAAAAATTCTTGAAGCCTGACCTTTATTGAATTGAGTGATGGGTACAAGGCTGTTAAGTGTTTCCGATGTAATAGACATAATATCGCCTCCTTATTTTTAGTATATACTTTTAAATGTAAAATGTCAATATAATTTAAAGATAAATTGTAATTATTTTTGAGAGGAGCATTATACAATGGAACTTCGCGACAAAAACGGACTTACTGAAAAGGAATTTCTTGCGGCATATAAACCGGGAGATTTCCCGCGCCCGTCGGTCACGGCGGATAACCTTATTTTCGCCAAGGACGGGGACTGCTGCCGCCTGCTTATGATAAAGCGGGGCGGACATCCCTGTCTGGGTATGTGGGCGCTGCCCGGGGGATTTTCCAACCCCGACGAGACGGTGGACGCCGCGGCGGCACGTGAACTGGAGGAGGAAACGGGCATAACGGGGCTGCAGCTTGAACAGCTGGGTCTTTTCAGCACGCCGGGTCGTGACCCCAGAACGTGGGTAATGACCTGCGCTTTTGTATCCATAGCGAAGATGTCCGACGTCAAGGCGGGGGACGACGCCGACGACGCCCGCTGGTTCAAGGTATCCTTGCGTGACGGCGTACTCACTCTTGACGGCGGCGATGTGGTACTCACCGCAAAGGCGGATATTTCGGGCGGTACGGCGCTTATGTCCGAGAAAGTCACCATACTTGAAAACAACGGCTTCGCTTTTGACCATGCCGAGATAATCACAAAGGGCATTTTAAAGCTTCGCCGCTGCGGTATAAACATTTGACGGAGGTATTATATGGAAAAATCTGCACTTGCCGCGCTTCTTGCGGACATGAGCTTACAGGAAAAAATTGAGCAGCTCGTTCAGCTGAACGGCGACTTTTACGGCGGCGCGGATATGCTGACGGGTCCTGCGGCGCAGTTCAAGCTTACAAAGGAGCAGCCCTACCGCACGGGCAGCGTTTTAAGCGAGCACGGCGCGGAGAAGCTGCGCAGGTTACAGGACGAATTTATGGCAAAACAGCCCCACCATATCCCCGCGCTGTTCATGGCGGACGTTATACACGGCTACCGCACCATATTTCCCGCGCCTATTGCACAGGGCTGCTCCTTTGACCCCGAGCTTACCTGTGAGATAAGCGAAGCGGCGGCGAAAGAGGCTTCGGCGGCAGGCGTACACGTCACCTTTGCGCCCATGGCTGACCTTGTGCGGGACTCACGCTGGGGACGGTGCATGGAGTCCACAGGGGAGGACCCTTATCTCAATTCGCTGTACGCTGCTGCCGCTGTAAAAGGCTTCCAAGGTGATAACTGCGGAGAAAAGGGCAAAGTTGCCGCTTGTGTGAAGCATTTTGCGGCATACGGCGCGGTGCAGTCGGGACGGGATTACAATGTAACGGAGCTGTCCGAGCGTACACTGCGGCAGGATTATCTCCCCGCATACAAGGCGGCTGTCGACGCGGGCGCGGAGCTTGTTATGACGGCGTTCAACACCGTTGACAGAATACCCTGTACATTTAACAAGAAGCTGATGAACGGTATACTTCGCGGCGAATTTGGCTTTGACGGCGTGCTTATCTCCGACTACAACGCCATAGGCGAAGCTATGGTGTTCGGTGCGGCGGAGGATAAGCGCCGGGCGGCTAAAAAGGCGATCGAGTGCGGCTGCGACATTGACATGGTATCGGACTGCTACATAAATAATCTTGCGGACTTGGTAAAAAGCGGCGAAATATCCGAAGCGCTCGTTGACAAGGCGGTCATGCGGGTGCTGGAGCTGAAAAACAAGCTGGGGCTGTTTGAAAACCCATACAAGGACGGCTCTGTGGAGGACGAAAAGACGGTAATTTATTGTGACAAGCATCTTGCGCTGTCGCGGAGGGCTGCTGTGGAGTGCTCCGTGCTGCTGAAAAATAACGGTATACTGCCGCTGAAAAAGGGCGGCAAGGTAGTTGTTGCGGGCGCGCTGTGCGAAAGCCGCGAGATAAACGGCTCGTGGGCTATTTTCGCCGAAAAGGACAAGACGGTCACAATGCGCGAGGCGCTGACGGAGCTTTACGGCGATGAAAATATCGAGTTTTATCCCGTCGATAATGCGGACGAGCAGCTTCTTTCCGCTGCGGCGCAGGCGGACACGGTCATACTTGCGCTGGGCGAGCATGAGATGATGACGGGGGAGTCCCGAAGCCGCGCGGAGATATATCTCCCCGAGGAGCAGCGGAAGCTTTTCGCGGACATTGCGGCGGTGAACAAAAATACAGCGGTCGTGCTTTTCGGCGGACGTCCTCTTGCTATACCCGAGCTTGCGGAAAATGCGGCTGCTATCCTTGCGGTATGGCTGCCCGGCACGCATGGCGCGTATGCGATAGCGGATATGCTGTACGGCGCGGAAAATCCATCGGGCAAGCTGTCTATGAGCATACCCTACTGCGCAGGTCAGCTGCCCATAAGCTACGCTGCATTTAACACGGGCAGACCCTATCCCGACGGCGCAAAGGGCTTTATCCCGTTTTTATCCAATTACATGGACGTACCCAACAAGCCGCTGTACAGCTTTGGTGAGGGCTTATCCTACACGGAATTTGAATATTCTCCTGTGGAGCTGGACAGCAGTATACTTACCCCCGACGGCAGAATAACCGCCTCTGTCACGGTAAAAAATACGGGCAAAATGCGCGGCGCGGAGGCTGTACAGATGTATATTCGCGATATAAAGGGCAGCGTTGTACGTCCTCTCCGCGAGCTGAAAGGTGTGGAAAAAATACGTCTTGAAGCGGGGGAGAGCAGGCGCGTGTCCTTTGAGATAAGCTGCGATATGCTGAAATTCTACGATGAAAATATGGACTATGTATGCGAAAACGGCGCGTTTACGGTATACATCGGCTGCAGCAGCCTGACGGATAATTCCGCGGATTTTACATTGGAGGGTATATAATTGCTGTACGATAGCATTATCACCGCCCGTGAAAACGACGAGGAGATAAGCAGCGCGGTATTTGAGAATGATGTGGCGGAAAACTGCGACGGAACAAAGACCGAGTACGACGGCGTGACCTTTTACCGCTGCCGCTTTGTAAACTGCAATTTCACGGGTGCGTCCTTTTACGGCGCAAGCTTTGACGGCTGCGATTTCTCCAACTGCCGCTTCGAGGGCGCGTATTTTAAAGATACCGTGATGAAATACTGCAAGGGCGACGGCGCGGTGTTCAAGGACAGCGTGCTGCGCGGTCTGACGGCGCGGGAGTGCTCCTTTAGCTACGCCGATTTTTCCGGGGCGGTGTTTGATGGCTGCCGCTTTGAGCAGGGTACAATGAAAGAGGCGTTTCTGTCGGAGTGTAAGCTGAAAAATACGGTGTTCCGCGGCGCTGACCTGTCCCGTGCGGACTTTTTCGGCACGTCGCTGAAGGGCGTCGATCTGTCCGACTGCGAGATAGGCGGCATAATGGTGTCAGACAGGTTCACGGAGCTGCGGGGTCTGAAAGTAAGTGCGGCTCAGGCGGTTGATCTGGCGTGTATGCTGGGTGTAAAAATAGTATAAATGTTTACAGTAAATTAATATATATAAACGTTTAGATACTCTCACAGCTTCTTGAAAAAGCAAGCGGGATATAGTATAATTATATAATAGTATATTTTACGGAGGTATAAAATGAAAAAACGTATTATAGCATTTTTTGCGGCGGCAGCTATGGCGCTGTCGGTAACAGCCTGCGCAAAGCAGGATACCGCGGCGGAGACTTCCGCGCCTGCCGATACAGCTGCGGCGGAGACCGTGTCGGACAGCAGGACTGCTCCCGATATAATCATTGCGGATAATTCTGTGGATTTTGCAAAAAATCTCAAGCTGGGCTGGAATCTTGGCAACACGCTGGACGCTGTGGGCAACGGCGCTCTTTCCGATGAAAACTCATGGGGACAGCCTACGACCACTCAGGAGCTTATCGACTTTGTAAAGGAGTCGGGATTTACAACTATAAGAATACCCGTTTCATGGGGCAAGCACGTTGACGCCGATTACAATATCGACTCTGCGTGGATGGACCGCGTGCAGGAGGTAGTTGACTATGCTTACTACGGCGGACTTTATGTTATCATCAACTCCCACCATGACTGCGACTATTACTATCCCTCCGAGGAGAAAGCCGAGCAGGGCGCAAAGTACATGGAAAAGGTATGGAGCCAGATATCCGAGCGCTTCAAGGATTACGATGAGCGCCTTATTTTCGAGGGTATGAACGAGCCCCGTCTGACGGGAACAAGCAAGGAATGGTGGTTCTCCGCCACAGACCCTGAGGGCGTGGCTTCCATCGAGTGCATTGTAAAGCTCAATCAGGTCTTTGTTGATACCGTGCGCAAGGGCGGCGGCTACAACGAAACACGCTATCTTATGGTACCCAGCAATGCGGCTTCGGCGGATAACGCTCTCAATGCGGCGTTTACAGTGCCTAACGATCCCGCTGACCGCATTATGGTGTCCGTACACGCGTATTCTCCCTATGATTTTGCCATGAACGCAAGCGGCTATACCGAATGGGACGGCTCTCACGAAAATGAGCTGGGCTTTATGGATAATTTGTCCGCAAAGTTTATTGACAATGGCGTGGGTGTTGTTATCGGCGAGTTCGGAGCTACCAACAAGGATAACCCCGAAGCCAGAGTCGCTTGGGCGGAAAGCTACACAAAGAAAGCCTCCGAGCTTGGTATAAGCTGTATTCTGTGGGATAACGGCGGTACTAAGGTAGGCTCCGAAAACTTCGGTATGGTGGACAGGATCGGCAAGAAGATATATTTCCCCGAGCTGCTTGAAGCTTATCTGAAATACTATAAATAATGGTGCAGTATGAAAAATAAATTTATATTATGTATACTTTCCGCCGCAGTATTGCTTTGCGCGTGCAGCAGCGGCACGGCGGCGGAGACCGTCCCGACGGACACATCTGCCCCTACGGAAAATGTTCTTTCCGAGGATATTATCGCGGGGGAGGAAGTGCCTGCGTACTCACTCTCTAACCCAAATGCGGACGAGACCACCAAGGCGGTGTATGATTATATATGCTCCCTGACGGGTGAGGGCGTTCTCAGCGCCCAGCAGGAGTCCACATGGATGGGCAGTCCCGATTACGAGATGAACTATATTTTCGATAAAACGGGAAAATATCCCGCCATGCGCGGTCTGGACTACATGAACGACGACTTTGACGGTGTGAACGAGCGCGCGGTGAAGTGGTGGAACGACGGCGGACTTGTTACCATATGCTGGCATACGGGATATGATTTCAGCGGCGAATGGAACCATGCCATGAAAACGGAGATAGAGGACTGGGACGCAGTGCTCACCGAGGGCACGTCCGAGTATGAAGCCTTTGTTGCGGGCATGGACAAGGCGGCGCAGGCTCTGCTGGAGTTACAGGAGCAGGGGGTGACGGTGCTGTGGAGACCGTTCCACGAGTTTGACGGCAAGTGGTTCTGGTGGGGAAAGGGCGGCAGCGAGAATTTTATCAAGCTGTGGCGTCTCATGTATGACAGATACACCAACCATTGGGGCTTGAACAACCTTATATGGGTACTGGGATATTCAGGCAACGGCAGAGACTATGAGAAATGGTATCCCGGCGATGAATACTGTGATATTGTAGGTGCGGACAGCTACAACGGCGGCGCGCAGGGCAAGCTGTGCAGTCAGATAGAGGAGTTCGTAACGGACAAGCCGCTGTGCTTCCATGAGTGCGGCACAAATCCCACGGAGGAGGAGCTCAAGGCGGTCAACTGGACGTACTTTATGACATGGCATACCGATTATATTGTCAGCCAAAACGACCCCGAAGCTCTGAATGTTCTTTATAACAGCGATCATGTTATTACAAAGGACGAGCTGCCCGAGGGGATAACGGGGAAATAAAAAATATTGCGTAACCGCGAAGCGGATCGGTGTGTTTAGAGATGCTGTGCAAAATCGGAATTTAACGTATTTATCGTAGTGGCGGATTCCATATCCGCCCAATTGACGGCAATTCGTTACAGGGGCTGTAAAAAAAGTCCCACCAGCAAGCCTGTCTTTCCGATTTCTGGAAAG
>JBJEQM010000212.1:0-1902 GCA_051881755.1 Oscillospiraceae bacterium | reverse complement strand
TATTCCATTGGCGTGAAGCTCGTTTTTCTCCGTAAACTGCGGCTCACACCACACGTCCAGATTTTCGCGGTAATTGAGTACGGCGCAGGCGGCGTCCATTATACCCACGGCGGTATAAATATAATATGCGGTATCGCTTTTGTCCGTCAGGATATTGCGCAGGGAGCAGTAGGAATGTACTTCAAGCTGGAAAAGAGCCTTGATAATATCGTTGAGAATGTCAAAATCCATGGAAGTGCCCTGCCGCAGAAGCTTTATATATCGTATTATATCGTGCAGCTTGGCGGTATTGCTTTTCAATTCGGGGAACAGCTCCGCGATACATTGTATGCGGACAAGCTTTTCCGCCGCCGCGGCAGTCTGCGCGATATACACCGCGCCGCCTATAAAGGGCAGGAATTTTTTCTTGTTTAAATAGTAGCATACAATATTCACGGCAAACGCCATTACTGCGGCAAATGCGCCCAATGCTCCGTTGACGGCTATCAGAAGCAGGCAGAGATAGGGCATTACAGGAAGCAGGATATAAAGCCGGCGGTGTTGGATTTTTTTCATAGGCTCGCCGCAGACTATGGAGGGTGCGCCGCTGTAGTTGAGTATGCCCAAACTGCGCAGCTCGGTATAAATATCCGTGCGCAGATCGGCGTCCTGCTCCATAAGGCGGCATAGGGACACTATTTTGCGGCGCACCTCGCTGTCGCAGAAGTGCAGCTGGGAGTACAGCGTTTCCTCTCCGACGGAGGTCATGCAGGTATCCAAGGCGGCGAAAATATCCCGCATATCAAGGTCGTTCATGGTGATATCGTCCACATACTCTTCGCGGCTTTTCAGCTGCCGCTTGTAAAGCTCCTCTATGCTGTCGAAGCAGACGGGAGTGTCGTCGGGGGTGCTGCCGAAAAGATCTCGGGCGTACATTCTGTCCCGTCGGCGGCGGAAGTATTTTATTGTAAGCGTAAGGGCGGTCAGGATAATGATAATTGCGGCGGCTGCAAATATAATAAAGTATTTGTCCATGGTCTGCTCCTTATGATGAATGTTAATATTATGATAACACAGTATTTCGGATAAGTCAATGTTGACATTATCTTGGCGGGTATGATATAATTATTGCAGCGTAATTGCGTTAAGGAGTGAGCTTTATGGCATACAGCGATGATAAATTTACCGAACACGACAGCCGCAGTTTAAGGGAGATGCTGGACGAGTTCAACAAGCTTGATGACAGATTTCAAAAGAGCGGCTACGATTGGGAGCAGGTCAGGGATAATTACGGCGGTCTTGCTCCCGAGGAACAGGATCTAATTAAGGAATATTCGCGCTATATGGCATTTTTCGATGATATGCGCGACGCTCTGGATTTTACGAAGACCTCAACCGCTGTACAGAAAAAGTTTGATGAAAAAACAGGACTGCGTACCGAGATAGGCTCCCTTATGGCAAATGTGGACGATTATGCTTATATTATGGTCACGCTTACGGGCGGTTTCAATGAAGAAATAGAGGACCTGCTGGAGTGGACGAGGACGAAGATACGTCCCGTGGAGGATATGTCCTTTGAAGCTTACACGGAAAGGATAAAGAAACCATTATCGTGTATATCCGTAAATCTGGCTATTAACAAAAGTATGGGCAATGACGACGCAATGGACACTGTAACCGTGTCGCGGGTAGTTAAGACCGTTGCATATTTGCTGCGGCAGTGCATGATGCTCGATATAAGCAGGGATAACCTTATAAATGATACCCTGCGCGCTTTCACCAAGGCGGATAAGGACGGTAAGCTTACCTTTTTCCCAAGCGACGATGTGTATGACAGCGATGACGATGACGATGGCGTTATCACCCATACTTTTGCGGGACATATCACACCCATATCAAGCGAGGATATTGCGGCTGTGGAGG
>JBJEQM010000211.1:0-1906 GCA_051881755.1 Oscillospiraceae bacterium | reverse complement strand
ACAAACAGCTTTTCATATACGCTGTGCTGTTGCGGATATGCTTTCCGCTGTCCTCACGAAGTATCCTGTTCCACTCCTGCTGAAAGTTCAGAATAAATTCATAGAGATAATCTTCCCGTAACAGTTCATTCAGAGTTTCAAGGACTTCTTCATAACCGACAATCCGACCGTTGTGAGTAAAGCTGTCTGACATAATCAGCTCACAAAGCATTTTCAGCGTTATGTCCATAAACGGCTTGATGTCCGTAGGCTTCATATCATCGTCATAGGCATAATTACCGTATGCCGCAAGGAAACGCAAAGCGGTCATAACAGCATTTCTGTCGCTTCGCAAACTTTCGGGGATTTGCAGGGTTTTCGTCCTGCGATCCACCTCGTCCACACAAAGCAAATCTTTCTCGGACGTGGGATCACGGGTGTAAGTGTAATGCCAGTCCTCAAGGTCAAGCCCCAGCTCCGCAAGAACTTCAAGAAAACTTAATTTCTTATTTGCTGTCGGTTCTTCGATCCCGTCTGCCAAAAAATTTTCCTCGCGCGTAGAATGATGGAAAGAAGGATCAATAAAAAAATCACTTTGGTTTTTATTATCTTTAGTTTCCCTCGGGGTTTCGGTTGACCTTGTTCCCCCGTACTCGGCGGAACAGGAATTTTGGGCGCAAAAATCCGTATCGGAGCATATATCGCCGCTGTTACCGATGACCCGAACGGAATCGGAATCATCAACGCTTGCAGAGAGGTGCAGGTTCGCTACAGCTTTGGATATATTTTCTTCTGTACTATTATTATAGGAATCCCGATCACTTACGGGAGAGCTGTCACCATAATCACCGTTACGGGCAGCTTCAACAGACTGAGCGGAATCAGTAGCTGTCTCCTTTACAGCTTCCGGAGAAGTTTCCTCTGCTGTAATTTCAATAATACGCTTCTTTTTGTTCTTGCGCCGCTTGCTCCGCTTTTCAAGATCGTCCTTGTATCGCTGAGCAATGGCATCTTGTATCTGTTCGCCCGAGTCAATGAGCGAGGTCAGCTTGTCCACATCGGGAATAATTCTGAAATACCTTTTGGCAGGCAGTCCTTTCAGCTCAGACTCAATCAAACCATGTTTGATGAGATGTCTGATAGCGGTCTTTTGTGCGTCCTCGGCATAGCCGCTGCTTAAATGCAAGTCCATTACGGTCGAATAGAACCAGCCGCCTTCGTGGAGCTTGCCCTGATTGTTGTAATAGACGTGCTTTGCGATAAGGCAGTTATATATCTCGGCTTCCACATTCCCTATCGCAAAGGAAAGAAGCCTGTTCCGTGATACCGTGTTGGTCGGGTTAAGCACCTCCAACAACGGCGTTATGATATATTGCATATCATATCACCCGGCTTTCACGAAGGCACTCCGAAAGATCGGTCTTGTTGATGAGCATTACGGTTTCGCTCTTTGCCGCCGATGCCATTGTTGGAGAGCAAAGGCACTCGCACTGTATATCGGGTATTGTCATATCCATAACGTACTCCTTCATCAGCTTCCCGACAGTTTCTCCGTCAATGTAGCTGCCTACTGTTCTGAGGTCATTTATGCAGTCGGTGAAAACTACCCCGAACAAGGTCTTGCTTTCCTCATAAACATCTTTTCGGAAAGCAACGCTTCTCGGAATTATTATGTTTTCTGTATTCAGTATCGTTAATATTCGGTCAATCGAATAATCAGCCATATTCTTTGCTCCTTTGCATTTGTTTTAGGCATAAAAAAGCACCTTGACCTTAGCCAAGATGCTGAATTGGTATGTATATATATAAAAAGTGCCCACAAACTGTTCGTTCTCGCCTTATACAAGGCTTTGACCGACAGTTTGCAGGCACTTGAATTGTTATATATTTTTCTCGACTTTTGCTGCTGTTAATCAACGGTTTAATG
>JBJEQM010000210.1:0-1909 GCA_051881755.1 Oscillospiraceae bacterium | reverse complement strand
TAGCTTCGGTAAAATAAGGCTCCTGCACGAAGCTCAGCAGTATCTCCAAGGATTCGTACACGTTGTTTGTACAGCTGAAAAGATAGCAGGTCCTGTCAAAGGAGGTGTACGCATTGGCGGAAGCGCCAGTCTTGGCGTAAAGGCTGAACACGTCGCAGTCCTCGTTTTCAAAGAGCTTATGCTCCAGATAGTGAGCGATACCGTTTGGTACGGTGATAAATTCGGGCTCATTCTTGGTCTTGAATTTTGTATTGATAGAGCCGTACTTTGTGCCGAACAGGGCGTGAGTGGTGCTGTAATTTTCCATTCTCCATACATATATATCAAGTCCCGAGGGGTGCTTGATATGTGTATATTTTTCGCCGGTGCGGCTGTTGCTGATAACTTCCTTATTCATTTACGGCGTCCTCCTTTCCCGTGAGAACATAGACGGTATCAAGCTTAAGGGACTTGGCGGCTTCGATAATGTCCTCGCGCTTTACCGCGCAGAGCTTCTCTATCTCCTGCTCGGGAGACAGCGCAGTGCCGCTGTAGCTTTGCTTGAAATACCAGTCGGATATGGATATTGCGCCGTCGTTTACTCCTCTCAGCGCATTTATCATCGCAAGGCGGGAATTCTGCATATCCTCGTCGGTAAATTCGCCGCGGCATACAGCGCCAAGCTGATTGATTATCTCGTCCTCGGCTTTCTGTATATTGGCATTTTCCACGCCGCTGTCTACAAATACAACGCCCTTTTTATCGTTATATCCCGATGAGCAGTAGTAGCAAAGGCTGAGTTTTTCGCGGACATTCATAAACAGCTTGGAAAAGGGAGTGCCGCCGAAAACGGAGTTCATCAGCTTCATAGCCTCCGCATTTTTGCAGTCGGACTTGAACGCCATGACCATCTTGCTCTGCGCCACGTCGTATCTCTCGGTGACCTTTTTCACATCGGGCTTGACGGACGAAAATTCGGAGCGGTTGTCTCCGCCGTAGGCTCTGTCCATGGCGGAGAAAGCATCGGCGAACATATTCTTTACATCATTCTGCTCGTCTGCGCCAACAAAGGTTATCTCTATCTGCGCCGTTCTGAGCAGCTCCTTATACTGCGCGTAGGCGGCGGCAGAGTCAATCTTCTCGGCATATGTCTTTTCGCCTTTGGCATTGACGGCGCAGGGCTCGTTCTCGTATATGAACGCGGAAGAGCGCTTAAATGCAAACACGCGCTTGTCGTTTATCTCCGCGTCAATATCGTCCAGAAGCTCCTGCTTTTTCAGCAGAAAATCTCCGCTGCTGAAGCTGCCGTCCTCCATATTGGGCGACATTATACAGCCAATGAGCACTCTTGCCAGCTCCCCTGTGATTTTCTCCCCGTCAAATGTATATCTGTCGTTGATACAGCCTGCGGACATTGTAACGATCTGGCTGTCCCCCATTTTTGATACGGAGCCTCTGAGGTTTGCTCCGTACAGTCCCGCCAGCTTTCTGCTCAGCTCCGTAACGGTCTTATACTCGCTGCTGCTGCCCGAAAGCACATACGGTATAATGGCGTTGAGCGCCGCTGTCTCCGCCGAAAGCTTTGTTACAAAGCGCACGAACAGCGAATTTGTTTTCTGGCACGGATTGATGATAGTCGTAAAATGTATACCCTCTCCGATTTTTTCACGATCGTATTTTATCATTAATTTTATCACTCCTAATATTGATCTGACCCCATGGCATAAATGCACATGATTTTATTATAGCATATATCTTTGAAAATTACCATACTATTATGAAAATTTACCCGAAAATTATTTTTGACCCGCGTGACTGCCATTATCGTCCGCGCCCGTCTGCTTGACAAATCCGTTTTTTAGTATTAAAATATATTTAAAGATCTGTATGCACACAAAATTACAATATATTATTCCGCAGTTTACTTTTT
>JBJEQM010000209.1:0-7273 GCA_051881755.1 Oscillospiraceae bacterium | reverse complement strand
GCCCCCGAGATATGGGGACTTCCAACTCTGTATCTTCCCAATCGCCACGATAACGGTATTCTGCGCACATCTGACGCTGTTTATCGCTTCCCCGTCAACGAGGAGCGCTTCAAAAACCATCTTCACGGTTTCCTCCACAAGAGGGTACATAAAATAGCCGAAATGGGCGCGGACGACAAGCGTGCATTTGTAAAAACAAAATATAAGTATGATGAAACCGACTACTTTTTCAGCGTTTTCCCCGTAAAATTCACGGCGGAGATAACCATTGAGGTGTCCGCCGAGGGACTGAAGCACACAATTTCCCTTACGAACAATTCCAAGGTAATGATGCCTATTTCTATAGCGACCCACACCACTATCAACGCGCCATTTGTTGACGGCGGCGTTCAGCAGGATATCCGTTTACAGGTGCCCTGCGAAAAGAAGCTTGTGTTCAACAAGCGCCGCTGGCTGCCTACGGGCAAGACTGCCAAGCTGAACGATTACGATATGCAGTACAAAGAGGGTACAATGTGTCCCGTGTTGAAAAATATATGCAACGATATGTACACAGGCGGCACCGTCAAGCTTGACGGCAAGGACTTCCGCGGCTGTGTTATGACCGATGTGGCAAGCGGAAAGAAGATATGCTGCGAGGTCGACGACAACTATAAATTCTGGATAATCTGGAACCATGAGGGCTTTATGAATTATTTCTGTCCCGAGCCAATGACAGCGCAGGTCAACGCCGCAAATCTGGACATTCCCACAGAAGAAAGCGGATACACCGAGCTTAAGCCTCACGAGACATATACTGCTGTACAAAGATTTTTTACCACCGACTGATTGAGCAAATTCAAGGCAGTCAGCATATTTACTAATGATCATACCAATTTGTCTTCTGAAAGGAATAATGCAATGCTGATAGGATATCAAGGAATTATGGGAAGCTATTCACACAGAGCCGCAAAGCTGCTGGCGGACAACGCTAATCTGCTTACTGCGGATCTTGTGCCGCTGGTGACAAGCGCCGAGGTAATTAGGGCGCTGAAAAACGATGAGATAAGCTATGGAGTTGTGGCGATATACAATTCCGTCGGCGGCAATGTCATTGAAACGGACGAGGCATTGCGGGGCTTTGATTATTTTAAAGTCACCGCGCTTATTATGCCCATACATCAATGTATTTTCAAACTGGATCCTTCGGTATCAAACGACAGCATAAACAAGATAAAGTCCCATGTTCAGGCGCTTGAACAGACCAAGGGAAGCCTGAAAAGATATTTCCCCTATGCCAAGCAGACCGTGATAGAGGACACCGCGCTGGGCGCAAAAAATCTGTCGGAGGGCGTTTATGACAAGTATACCGCCGTTGTATGCAGCCGCGAGGCAGGGGAATATTACGGGCTTACCATGATGTACGAGAACATTGAGGACGACGATACAAACCGCACCATGTTCTACCTGATAGAAAAAAGATAACAAAATAAATGCCAATTTTTGTAGGGGCGGATTCCGTATCCGCCCCTTAATTAGTTATTGTTTATTTGCAGCGTACCGTTTCTTCGTGCGGCGGAATTTTCAAAGACATTTCGCGGTTTGTGGCAGCAGCCCATTTTGTATTGTATACGGCTCAAAGCTCTTCTTTCAGGTCGGGCATTATTTCGCTGGATACCGTCAGATTTCCGTTGCGGCAGCGTATCTTATCCAGCATATCCTTTTCGGAGGCGACGTTTTTGTATACTACATTGTACACCAGCTCGTACATTGTACCCATGCGCACGGTCTTTACGCGGATAAGGCTTGCGGACGCGGTATATTCCTTGAAAATATCATCGAAAACGCCGCAGTAGTCCATATCCTCGGGGATAATTATTTTCAGTTGCCGCATAAGTCCGCTGCTTTTGGGAGATATTATCTTTTCCGCGATAACTATCACGATACCCAGTCCCACTGTGAAAATTACAGCATAACCTGCAAACCCCATGCCGGTAACAAGACCCACCGACATTGCAAAGAATAATATGCAGATGTCCTGTGAGCTTCCGGGCAGCGAGCGGAAGCGTACAAGGCTGAATGCGCCTGCCGCCGCAACGCCCGCGCCGATGCTGCCGTTCACTGCCATTATGACCGCTTCTACGATAGCAGGTACTATCAGCGCCGATATCATCATATGCTTGGAGGGCTTTTCCTCTCCGAGACGGTAAACAAGCATTATGATAAGTCCGCAGAACAGCGCTGCGCCTGTCATCAACACCGCGCTTGCAGGTGAATCTATGCTAATTTGTGTAAAAAAATCGCTCATTATTAATGTTTCCTTTCAGTTGACGGACGCATACCGCCGCGCTTCGGCGCGCATATCGGTATAAATGCGTCCGTATTTTGAAAATGATAGGGGATAAAGCTTCAGCCGCGACAAAACTGCCGTCAGCTCCATTGGGACGGCTTGACCCGTTTTCAGCTCCATCAGCACATAGCCGTCTGTGCCGACGTCCAAAAGCTGAGTATCGGCGTCGGAGCAAAGTGTGAGATTATCCGTGCGGCTTCGTATATTGCGGTCAAATGTGACGCGTACCTCGGGAAAGCGCTCCGAAAAGCAGGCGATGCGGTCGTAAGCAAGATACAGCTTCGGCGACGGTGCGTACTTTTTCATAAGATGATCTATCTCGCGGTAAATCTGTATATCGGAAAAGCCGCCGAGGCTTGATGGCGTAACTCCGCTGTAAATATAGTCCTCCGCTTCGGCGAGCGGTATGCTTATCCTGCGCTTGTATACAACGCCGCCGTACTTTTTCTTTATCTCCAGAAAAACGGGGCTTGTGCCGCTCTTGACGTTTCCGTAGCTTCTCAGCCGCAGCTTTTCCTTATAGGACGGCTTATCGAGAGAGTGTTCGATAAAGTAAAAATCGTCGGTATCAAGATAAATATTGCATATGGTGTGCAGACCGTAGCTGTCGGGAATGATCATTCCGGCAGCCGCGGCGGTAAAAGCCTCATATTGCTGCGGAGTAAGCAGGAATTTGGTCTCGTATCGGTTGAAGCTTTGAGTTATCTCCATTTACGCCTCGACCCTTGCATGAGCGGCGATTGTGTAAATATCCGCGGCGTCCTTGGCGGACAGACGAACAAAGCCCCATGTTTTTCCGTCGCCGACTCCAAGTTTTTCCACAAGCTTGGGTATATCTTCTTCGCGCGCGCCCAGTTCGGCAAAATTTATTGGCATACCAATATCATGGAGAAACCTGCGGAAAGCCTTTATGCCCTTGTAAGCGGTTTCCTCGGGATTTTGGAAATTCATCTCCACGCCCCAGATGCGCACCGCTGCCTGTGCAAAGCGCATTATATCATGGTGCATTACAAATTCCATCCATGCAGGCATTATCACCGCCAGACCTGCGCCGTGAGCGCAGTCATACAGTCCCGACAGCTCATGCTCCAGAGCGTGGCTGTTCCAGTCCTGACTTCTGCCAACGCCCACAATATCGTTGTGCGCCACCGTGCCTGCCCACATTATATTGGCGCGTGCTTCGTAATTGTCGGGGTCGGCGATAACGCGGGGAGTTTCCTTTATCATGGTAAGCAGCACCGCTTCGCAGAGACGGTCGGTTATCTCTACCTCTTTGGTGTTGGTGAAGTATCGCTCAAAAACGTGCGCCATGATGTCCGTTGCGCCGCAGGCAGTCTGATATGCGGGAAGAGTGCAGGTAAGCTGTGGATTCAGCACCGAGAATTTCGGGCGCATAATGTCCGAGCCCGCGTCGCGTTTGAGCATACCGTCCTCCTTGGTGATAACGGACGCGCCAGAGCCTTCGCTGCCTGCCGCCGCGATAGTCAGCACCGTTCCTATGGGCAGAGCCGTCTTTATCTCCGCCTTTTCCGTGTAAAAATCCCAGAAATCACCGCTGTAGGGGACGCCTATGGCGATCGCTTTGGCGCTGTCGATACATGAGCCGCCGCCAACGGAAAGAATAAAGTCCACATTATTTTTGCGGCATATTTCAATTCCCTCGTATACCTTTGTATCGCGCGGATTGGGCTGAACGCCGCCCAGCTCCACATATTCAACTCCGCTTTTTTCAAGGGAGCTTTTTACTCTGTCCAGCAGTCCCGACCGCACCGCCGAGCCGCCGCCGTAATGTATAAGTACCTTGCTGCCGCCGTGTTTTTTTACGTATTCGCCGCAGTTATTCTCCGTATCTCTGCCGAAAATAAATTCGGTAGGGCTGTAAAAATTAAAGTTATCCATATCAGTTCCTCCATATCAATGTGAATTGTAAAAATCGCGCACGATCTTTTCGGCAGGCTTGGCGTAAATATCATATCCGCCGTGGGATTCCGCCTTTGACTCGGGATAATTCCTGCTGTTCCACGCCCAGACCGCAAAGCCGTCCACCCAGCCGCGCTCCGAGCAGCGGGCGAACATTTCCGCAAACCAGTCTGCCTGTCCCTGCAAGTCTATTTCACCCCTTACGGACCAGTCGTTGGGTACAAGCGCCGAGCCCTCCGTGGACATACAGCCGCACTCCGCAAAAAAGAAGGGCTTGTTGTATTTTCTGACCACCTTTTCGATGCGGTCAAGCTGGCTGTCCCAATCGCTGATGGGGTAATATCCGCTGGAAGAAATAACGTCCACCGCGTCCCACCACTTGACGTTGTGCTCCTGATATTTGTCGGTGTTATATGAAACAAGACCGCCGTAGACCTTGCGTATATCGGCGATGAGAGCGCGCCATTCCGTCTCGCGGCGCTCCGACTGTACCATTTCGCAGCCCGCGATAAACATCTCGCAGCCCGTCTCCTGCGCTATCTCGGCATAATGCAGCTGAAACTCGCCGTAGGAGCGGAACCAATTGCTCCATTTTGGCTCACAGGGCACGTCCTCGTCGAAGAAGCAGATGTGTGCGCGCCATGTGCCGTTGCGGCAGTTGACTGTGGGCTTCAGCGCCACACGCAGACCCTTTGTCCTTGCATATTTTATAAAATCCCTCAATTCGTCATCGGCGGGAGTAGTCTCAGAGCGGAAATCAATGCTTTCCGACTGCGGATTGTCCTGCAAACCGCCCGGGACAAGAATAACAAAATCAGCTCCCGTGCGTTTTATCATATCGTCCAGAGCGAGCCGCGTCTCCTTGCGTGAAAATTCACCGCGGTGACAGAACGGGGCAAAGGTGATACCCTTGATGAATTTCATATGAACATTCCTTTCGGCAAAAAAGTATATAACCCCTCATTATATACATTATACCATTTAACCTATATCTTTCATATAATATACATAAACTTAAAATTGTAAAAATCTATCCTAATACAAACGTCCGTGAGAATTGCTCCCACGGACGAAATTATATTAATTATTCTTTGCACTTTTTTACCGGTATTTCAAAACTCGGCAACCGCGCAGGCAAAGGCGATGTCGCGGCTCGTATCTGCGGTGTAGACCGCGTCTTTGGTATCGTCGGAGAAATCCTCACTGTCCAAACGGCGGTTGTCGTAGCCGATAAGACGGTAGCCCTTGACCCTGTTGGGGTTAAATTCCACCTGTATTTTAACGTCCTCGGCGATAGTGAGCAGGGTGCTGACCAGCTCCTCCGCAAGTACCTTGTACGCTTCTTTTTCGCTGCCGAAATAATTTTTTTGTACATAAAAAAGCCTCCCTTACTGTCTTTTACCAATAATACAATTAAGGAGGCATATATTTTGGGGATATTATATTAAATTTTTATTGATTATCCAAATCAATATTATTATCAATACAATACTTGCAGGCTTTGACAATAAATTGTGCTTTGCTTATATTGTTTTCGGTGCAGTATGTGTCAATCATATTGTAATCGTCAATATCAAGGGTAGCGTTAATTTGTTTTTTTGTGCCGTCACTAAGTTTTTTATTACGATATTTTTTATCCGCCGCTTTTTGTGCTTCACTTCTCAAAAAATCACCTGCTTATTAATATATTTATTTTAATGACAAAAAATTTTGTAGAAAAAGGCTTGACAATATCATAATATTATGATATAATGACATTATAAAACAACAAAAGGACGTGACCATATGAGCATTTTATCTGAACTGTATCGCTCGGAAGTGCCTCTTGACTCGGCATATTGGGAGAAAAGGTCACAAAACAGCCGGCTATCCCAAGACACCGATAAGCTTGCCAAGGAGATAAAGGGCGGCATGGACGAAAAACAGAGGGAGCTTTTCGAGGAATACTGTCAGAATATGTCACAGCTGACTATAAATGCGGAAGAAGCCGCATTTGAAAGCGGCTTCTGCATTGGTGTGAAAATAATATCTGAGGTCTTTAATTACCGACCTCAATACTGATCTCGTTGAATTTGTCGAGAATATCGTCTACCTTCATATTCTGCTTTTCCTCGCCGCAGATGTCGATTATCGCCTTGCCCGAGTGCATCATAACAAGACGGCTGCCGTATGCTACGGCGAAGCGGAGATTGTGCGTTACCATAAGGGTGGTAAGCTGCTTTTCCTTGACAATTTTGTCGGTTATCTCCATAAGCGTCTCGGAGGACTTGGGGTCAAGGGCGGCGGTGTGCTCGTCCAGTATGAGCAGCTTGATGTCCGTCATGGTGGCGATTATCAGCGCAAGCGCCTGACGCTGTCCGCCGCTGAGGCTGCCTGCCTTGACGTTGAGCCTGTTCTCCAGACCCATGTTGCACTGCTCCAGCAGGGACTTGTAATAGTCGATACGCTTTTTATTGATAACGGGTGTAAGCCCGAAAGGCTTGTTTTTGTTGTCGGAAAGCGCCATATTTTCAAGTATGGTAAGGTTGCCGCAGGTGCCCATTTTGGGGTCTTGCAGCACTCTGCCGATATAACGGGCGCGCTTGTACTCGCTGACATTGGTAATGTCCTCGCCCTCGAAAAGGATGCTGCCGCTGTTGGGGGAGAGGGTGCCGCAGGCAAGGTTGAGCATTGTGGTCTTGCCGCTGCCGTTGGAGCCGATGACGGATATGAAGTCGCCCTTGTTTACCTTGAATGTAAAGTTGTCAAAAAGCGTTGTTTCGTCTACGGTGCCTGTGTTAAAGGTCTTGACGATATTATTTAGCTCTAACATTCAGACGCCTCCTTTTCTCTCCGCCTAAGCCGTTGCTGAAAACCAGCGCCAGCGTAAAGATGACCGCCATGAGCAGCTTTAAATATTCCGTGGGCAGACCCAGCGCCAGCGCCGCAGAAAGGCACAGCTTATACAGTATGGAGCCCAGAATTACCATCGTAGTGGCTTTCATAAAGGTCACGCGCTTGAAAACGCTGAGACCGATAATTACG
>JBJEQM010000208.1:0-1919 GCA_051881755.1 Oscillospiraceae bacterium | reverse complement strand
CATACCATATCAAAGATACAGTGAAAGAAAAAAGATTTTGGACATTATCCGGGTTACGGCTCGGGTAATGTCCTTTTTATTTTTTTCGGAGGTCTGATAGATATGGTGTTAAAAAAGCTTGCTTTGATCATAACGGCATTGATGTGTATGTCTTTTATTCTGACGGGCTGCGGCGGTAAAACTCCGTCTGATTCCGAAGCTTCAGGATATACTTTTACGGACGAGCTTGGAAATAATGTGACGGTGGATATGCCGCAGAAAGTCGCGGTCTGCAGCGGAAGTCTTGCAGAAATATGGCTGCTTGCAGGCGGAGAGCTTTGCGCCGTGACAGCCGACGCATACGATGATCACCTTTTTGAAGTGCCGGAAACTGCGGTCAACATAGGAAAAATGAAATCTCCGTCAGTGGAGCAGATGATAGATCTCGGTGTGGATTTTGCGGTGCTTTCGTCGGAAATAGCCGAACATACGGCGATGCGTGATACGCTTGAAAAGGCGGGGATAACAACGGCATATTTCAAGGTGAGCGAGTTTGACGAATATCTTTCGGTGCTGAAAAAGTTTACGGATATAACAGGCAGGGACGATTTATATCAGAAAAACGGTGCAGACGTTCAGACACAGATAGATAAGATCATTGATTCCGTTTCAAGACGGGAATCGCCTACGGTGTTGTATCTCAGAACTTCCTCCTCGGCAGTCCATGCCAAGGACAGCAGCAGTCTTGCAGGGGCAATGATGAAGGACCTTGGCTGTATAAATATTGCAGACAGCGGTACGCTTTTGGACGAACTAAGCCTTGAGGTGATAGTAAAATCCGATCCTGATTTTATATTTGTGACATTTATGGGCGCAGACGAAGATAAAGCTATGCAGGTGCTTGAAGATACGCTTCTTACAAATCCTGCATGGTCAGAGCTTTCCGCTGTAAAGAACGGCAGGTTTGTCATTCTGCCAAAGGCGCTGTTCCACTATAAGCCTAATGCGAAATGGGGTGAGGCATATCAGCAGCTTGCGGATATCCTCTACGGATAACAGAAAAAAACTCATTATACTGCTTGGACTTGCAATACTTCTTGTTTTTTCAGCGCTTGCAGGAATATGTCTTGGCTCGGTAAGATTGTCCCCCCGTGAAGTTATCTCGGCTCTTGTGAGCGGTGAAAGCACTTCCGACGGCAGGATAGTTTACTGCATAAGGCTGCCGAGAGTTCTCGGCTCAATGCTTGCGGGAGCGGCGCTTGCACTGTCGGGAGCAATTATACAGGCGGTGCTTGGAAATCCGCTTGCTTCTCCCGGAGTTATAGGCGTAAATGCAGGTGCGGGATTTTTCACGGTGCTTTGCTCGGCGTTGTTTCCCGCGGCGGTCTCATGGCTCCCTGCAGCGGCTTTCACGGGTGCTTTTGCAGCTGTAATGCTGGTATATATTATTGCGCGAAAGACCGAGGCTTCAAAGATAACGCTTGTACTTGCGGGAGTTGCAATATCCAGCCTGTTCAATGCAGGTACAGATACGGTGACGGAACTGTTCCCCGATACATTGTCGGGAATAACGTCCTTTAAGATTGGCGGAATGGGAAATATAACTACCGAAAAGCTTACTCCTGCGTGGATAATAATTATTATCGGGATAGCTGCTGCTTTTCTGCTTGCAAATGAGATAGATGTGCTTTCCCTCGGTGATAAAACAGCGTTTACACTTGGACTTAACGTTAAAGCGGTAAGGTTTATCCTGCTGATAATTGCGGCGGCGCTGGCAGGTGCAGCGGTGAGCTTTGCAGGACTTCTGGGATTTGTAGGACTTATCGTGCCGCATATCTGCGGTAAGCTTGTGGGATATGAAAGCAGATATAAAATGCCTGCCTGCGTACTTCTTGGTGCGGCGTTTGTTACACTGTGCGATATTATATCAAGAACGATGT
>JBJEQM010000207.1:0-7303 GCA_051881755.1 Oscillospiraceae bacterium | reverse complement strand
GTTTCAAAGCCTGCCTGCATAAGAGCGCATACACCGCCGCAGAGAACAGCCTGCTCACCGAAGAGGTCTGTTTCTGTTTCTGTTCTGAATGTTGTCTCCAGAACGCCTGCTCTTGCGCCGCCGATGCCCAGAGCGTATGCAAGACCGATATCGGTAGCGTCGCCTGTAGCGTCCTGCTCAACAGCGATAAGACAAGGAACGCCCTTGCCTGCCTGATATTCGCTTCTTACAGTATGACCGGGGCCCTTGGGAGCGATCATGATAACGTTAACGTCCTTGGGAGGTACGATACAGCCGAAGTGAATGTTGAAGCCGTGTGCGAAAGCAAGTGTCTTGCCTGCTGTAAGATTGGGAGCGATCTCCTTTTCATACATTTCAGCCTGCTTTTCATCGGGGATAAGGATCATGATAACGTCCGCAGCCTTTGCAGCCTCTGCAACGGACAGTACCTTCAGACCCTGAGCCTCTGCCTTGGCAGCGCTCTTGGAGCCTGCATAAAGGCCTACAACAACGTTAACGCCGCTGTCCTTGAGGTTGAGAGCGTGAGCGTGACCCTGTGAGCCGTAGCCGATGATAGCAACGGTCTTGCCGTCCAGTCTGCTGAGATCGCAGTCCTGCTGATAATAGATCTTATTCATTTTTTACTCCTCCAATATGTATTTATTTTTAATTATATCCTAAAGCTGTGAAGAAAAACTCCGCAGTATGGGAGACGGTTATTTTCTGAGCACGTCCGCGCCCTTTTGTATTGCGATAACGCCTGTGCGCACCACTTCCTTTATGCCGTAGGGACGGATAAGCTCATGGAAGCGCTGGAGATGCACCGTTGTGTCGGATATCTCCACCGTAAGGCAGTTTGCGGCAAGGTCGATTATCTTTGCGCCCATAATGTCGCATATTGTAAGTATCTCGCCGCGCTGAGCGGGAGTTGCGTTTATCTTTATGATTTGCAGCTCTCTTGAAATAAGCTCGCCCTGACTGAGGGTCTTTACCTTTATGGTATCAATAAGCTTGTTGAGCTGCTTTTCAAGCTGCTGCGCTGTATGCTCGTCGCCGTCGGCAACGATGGTGATACGGGAAATTGCAGGGTCATCGGTAACTCCCACGGCAAGGCTGTCGATGTTGAAGCCGCGCCTTGAAAAAAGTCCCGATACTCTCGAAAGCACGCCTGCATGATTTTCCACAAGTACGGAAATTGTATGCTTCATTGGAAAAACTCCTTAAATATATCGTTTCTTTTTAGTGTACCACATTTATTCCTATAAGTAAAGTGCATATTTTTTATAAGATGTATAATTTTGTGTTATATTACAGTGTGCTCTCATTCTTGAACACATTACATTCCAGCAGGTACGCCTTGTCCGAGGCGCAAAGGTGAGCGATAGCCGCCTCCGCCTCCGCCATTGTGCTGACGCGCTCCGCCTCGATGCCGTACGCCTTAGCAAGCGCCACAAAGTCGGGATTGCCCTCGGTGAGATGTACCGCGGTCTGATTGTCGGCATAGTTTCTCGTCTGCAATTCGCGCACCATGCCAAGACGGTTGTTGCGCATTATGATAATCTTGACGGGCAGCTGCTCCTGTACAATGGTAGCAAGCTCCATCATCTGCATCTGGAAAGAGCCGTCGCCGCATATTGCCACGACCTCCGATTCGGGCGACGCCATTTTCGCGCCGATAGCGCAGGGTATGGAGTAGCCCATTGTGCCCATGCCGCCGCTTGTGAGGAAGCGTCCGCTGCCCATGCGGAAGTTGTTGCAGGTCCATATCTGGTTCTGACCCACGTCGGCAACGCAGACGGTATTCTCGGGCAGAGCCGCCGAAAGCTTGCGTATAAACATTTTCGGGTTGACATATCCCTCGGTCTCGTCCTCCACGGGGACAAGATTTTTTACCTTGTTAAGCTCCTCCAGCCACTCCGTGCGGTCGGCGGCGGAAACGTATTCCGTCAGCTGGGCAAGTATATTTTTGCAGTCGCCCACAAGAGGAATATCCGTCTTTATATTTTTGCCTATCTCGGCAGGGTCGATATCAATATGTATTATCTTGGCGCTTTCCGCAAGGAACTGGGGAGAACGCACCGCGCGGTCGCCCACTCTCGCGCCGATAAGCACCATTGTATCGCACTTCTGTACGGCATAGTTTGCGGTCTTAACGCCGTGCATACCAAGCATACCCATGTACAGCGGGTGTCCCGTGGGGAGAAGCCCCAGACCCATCATGGTGGATACGACGGGTATGCCCGACTTTTCTATAAGGGCGCGCAGCTCTTCCTGTGCGTTGGCGGAGAATACACCGCCGCCCGCGCAGATAAGAGGACGCTTTGCCTCGGTGAGAGCCTCGCCGACGCGCTTTATCTGTAAAACGTTGCCCTTGACGGTGGGCTTATAGGAACGCAGCTCTGCCGTTTCGGGGTACTCAAAATCAATGTAGGTCTGCTGAACGTCCACGGGGACATCAATAAGTACGGGACCCTTTCTGCCCGTGCCTGCAATATAGAAAGCCTCCTTGAATATACGGGGAAGCTCGGCGGCGTCCTTGATAAGGTAGCTGTATTTTACAAAGGGCTCCGCAGCGCCCGTGATGTCCGCCTCCTGGAAAACGTCGCAGCCTATCTGGTCGGTGGAGACCTGTCCCGTTATGCATATAAGGGGCACGCTGTCGGCGTAGGCGGTGGCGATGGCGGTAAGCAGGTTTGTTGCGCCCGGTCCCGACGTTGCGATACAGACCGCAGGCTTGTTGGTGATACGGGCATAGCCGCTGGCGGCGTGTCCCGCGTTGACCTCATGGCGCACAAGAACGTGGTGTATGTCAGACTTTGTAAGCTCGTCGTAAAAAGGGCATATTGCAGCGCCCGGATAACCGTAGACGACCCTGACACCCTCTCGCTCAAGACTTTTGACCATAGCAGCGGCAGCTTTTATCCTTTCGGTCATCCAATCACTCCAATACAAAATAAAATAGTATGTTTACAGCATACCTTATTATTATAACTTTTTAAACGTATAAAGTCAATGCTTATTTTGTTAATTTGACAAAATAAAGCCGCCGTGCCGGAATTTACCGGTGCGGCGGCTTTGCTTCGGTTATTTGGCAGGCGTAGCATTCTCCTGCATCTCTCGGGATATATCCCTGTCTATACCGTCGGCGTGTGGTTGCTACGAAATCTACCACCTCAAATAACCGGTAATGCTTTGTTATTTTTATTATAGGCTATAATTTCTTTTATGTCAAGATTGTAATTTGCCGCTTATTTTTGATTATCAATTTTCAGCTGAAAAATATTGACTTATTTTATCATCTGCGGTATACTTATTATATATCACTATGTAAAGTTTGACGGTGTCATTTATGGATTATACTATTAGAAAAATCAGAACATCAGAATATAATATTTTAGCTGATTTTCTGTATGAAGCAATATATATCCCCGAAGGAATAGAAGCACCTCCGAAAGAAATAATAAATCAGCCCGAATTACAGGTTTATATTACTGATTTTGGAAAACGAAAAGGTGATTTCTGTTTTGTTGCGGAAGTATCTGATTTGATAGTCGGAGCTGTTTGGGTTCGCATTATGAACGATTATGGGCATATAGACGATGAAACGCCTTCGTTTGCTATTTCTTTATATAAAGATTACAGGAATCAAGGTATTGGTACTGCTTTGATGAAAGCGATGCTGAATTTATTAAAATCAGAAAACTATAAACAAGCATCATTGGCTGTTCAGAAAGCTAACTATGCTGTTAAAATGTACAAAGATGTCGGATTTGAAATAGTTGACGAAAATACCGAAGAGTATATGATGGTCTGTAAGCTGAATTAACAAAATTTCGATTTATCACGTTAAATAACTTTTATCGTACAATACGATATACCGAAATATACTATATTAAACAGCAAAGGAGTTTTAACAATGTCAGAATTTACAAGAAGATTACCCGTTTATCTGCTGCTGGACGTCTCCGGCTCAATGGCAGGCGACCCCATCGAGGCGGTCAAGCACGGCGTGAGAGCGCTTATATCCGAACTGCGCGGCGACCCTCAGGCGCTGGAGACCGCGTATCTCTCCGTTATTACCTTCAATTCCTCCGCAAGACAGGTCTGCCCCCTTACGGAGCTTATGCTTTTCGAGGAGCCCCAGCTTAACGCAGGCGGCGCAACAGCCCTGGGCGCGGCGCTGAGACTTCTCACAGAGCGCATCAAGACCGAGGTGCGCAAATCCACCGAAACACAAAAGGGTGACTGGAAGCCGCTGGTATTCCTCCTTACGGACGGCGCTCCCACAGACGACTGGCGCGAGGCTGCCGCCGAGCTTAAAGCTACAAAGCCCGCAAACATCATTGCCTGTGCCGCAGGCTCATGCGCGGATACAACCGTGCTCAAGGAAATAACCGAGTGCGTTCTGCTGATGAACAATCTCTCCGCAGGCGACCTTGCACAGTTCTTTGCGTGGGTATCAAGCTCCGTCAAGATGTCCAGCAAGAGCCTTGACGCAAAGCCCGGCGCAAATATCGAGCTTCCTCCTCCGCCTCAGGGCTTTGTTATCGTACCGTAAAAATATGCCGACCGAAAGGAGCGCCGCAAATGGATAATAACACACCCGCCCCCGAGGAGAAAAAGACCCTCTCCGACAGAGAGGTCACCGCACACACCGCATCGCTGTGGAAATACAACCCCGTGCCCGATTCTCCCGAGCCTTATCCCGAATACAAAAACAGCGACGATACCATTGGCAGCGCCCGTATCGCCGCCGCCAGAGTGCGCGGCAAAAAGCACAAGCACGAGGGCACCAACTGCGACGACTGGTACGAATTTGACCGCGTTGGCGACTGGATAATCGCAGCCGTTTCCGACGGCGCAGGCTCCAAGCCCCTGTCCCGTATCGGCGCAAGGGTATCCTGCGAGACGGTCATATCCACACTGAAAACGGAATTTTCCGCCGTTGCGGAGATGTGTCCCGACATAAAGGAGCAGTTAAGCAAGCCTTTCAGCGACGGCGAGTTCAACTCGGTATGCTCCAAGCTTGCCGTTATAATGCAGAACAGCTTCGCGGCGGCTTTTTCCGCTGTGGAGAACGCCTATATCGCGCGCTCGGGCAAGCCCGAATATGAAGAAGCCATGGGCAGAAAGCCCGAAATATCCGACTATTCCGGCACGCTGCTGGCGGCGGTCATGATACCCGTCTGCGGCGGCGAGCATTTTATCATATCCATACAGGTGGGCGACGGCATGATAGCCAGCATAAACGCCGACGCCGATTTCGGCGGCGCTCTGCGTATCCTCGGCAATGCCGACAGCGGCGCATTCGCGGGGGAGACGGAGTTCCTCACCTCCGCACAGGCGGTCTCCGCAGACAGTCTGCGCAGCCGCACCAAGATACAGCGGGGCAAAATATCCGCCCTCCTGCTTATGACCGACGGCGTTGCGGACGACTACTATCCCAACGACCCCCAGCTTCTGCGGATGTATCTCGACCTTATGCTCAACGGTATCGTCAATATCCCGTCGGGCGGCGGCAGCGCGGAATATATCCCGTCCGAGCCTGTGGCATATCCGTGGGTAAACGACAGCGACGTGTCCTACTCGTTACAGTATGCCAAGAATATAATGTCGAAAAATGATATTACACTTGGCCTGCTTTGGCAGCGCCGCGGCGAGGATATTATACGGAAATCAGCCCTCGGGGCATATGATATATCCAACGGAAGCACGCCATCGGAGCGGCTGTCCGTATGGCTCGATAACTACGTTGAGCGCGGCTCCTTTGACGACAGGACGCTGCTTGTCATTAATGTTGATAACGGAGAAAAGCTATGAGCAGAATGGGAGAGGCAACTCTTGCCAACGGCAGGAGGATACCTTACGTTATAACCGACAACCCTCCCCGCGGAGGAATGAAATATACATATTTTGCCCCCGATAAATCCTACGTTGTGCAGTTTTTCAACGACCCCTCCAAGGTGGATATGAATATGCGCAGCCGTCTGGAGGCTATCATCACAAAGTACAACCCAACCATACCCGAATCCGCAGGGGGAGCGCTGGGCGGCGACGAAAAGCTTGCCGCATACTTTGAAAAGCGCTTCTGCTGGCCTACGGATATGGTCGTCGCGCCCGAATTCGGGCTTGTTTCGCCTGCATATCCCTCAAACTTTTTCTTCGGCAGCAGCGCTTCAAGCCTGCTTGACCTGAAAGGCAAGGACAAGAAAAGCAACTGGTTCACATCAAGCAACAGGCGTTTCCTCAACAAGTCGGAGCTTGGCGACTTCCGCTCCATGATGCAGATGTCGCTGCTGCTTGTGCGCTCAATACGCCGCCTGCATCAGGCAGGTCTGGCGCACTCCGACCTTTCCAACAACAATGTGCTTATCGACCCCAAAAGCGGAAACTGCGTTGTTATCGACATAGACTCCCTCGTTGTGCCGGGGCTTTTCCCTCCCGAGGTAGCGGGCACTCGCGGCTATATCGCCCCCGAGGTGCTTGCCACAATGGAGCTTGACCGCTCCGACCCGCGCAGATGCATACCAAGCTCCGTCACCGACCTGCACGCGCTGGCGGTGCTTATATATGAGTACCTTTTCTTCCGTCACCCGCTCATGGGTCCCAAGATATTCTCGTCCAAATCCGCCGAGGAGGACGATTTTCTCGGTCTTGGCCCGCAGGCGCTTTTTATCGAAAATCCCGACGACACGTCAAACCGTCCGTCCAATCTGAAAGGTACAATAAAAGACCTTGGCCCTATACTGGAAAAGCTGTTCCTGCGCGCCTTTGTGGACGGTCTGCACAATCCCTCAATGCGCCCCTCCGCCATGGAGTGGGAGCGCGGTCTTGTGCGCACGTGGGATCTGCTGCATAAGTGCAATAATCCCGAGTGTGACGCCAAGTGGTTCGTGCTGTATGATGTACACAACCCCGTCTGCCCATTCTGCGGACAGCGTATCACGGATAACAATATCGTCCGCTTTTCGCTTAACAGCGAGGTACGCGGTCACAGCGGACAATGGCGTGAGTATGCCGAGATGGACATTGTAAACAACACGCCCCTTTTCAAATGGCACACCCACAGCAACATCTTCGCCGACGAAAAGGCAGACTCCACCCTGCAGGCATACGCCTGCTGCCACAACGGACAGTGGTATCTTATCAACAGCCACGCCGTCGGTCTGCTCTCGCCCCAGGGCAATCCCGTCCCTCAGGGACAGGCTATCCGTCTCCGCGACGGCACGGTATTCCGCGCCTCCCGCGACGACAGGGGCACCCTTATCAAAGTAACCATAATATAATTACCGTAGGGGCGGAT
>JBJEQM010000206.1:0-1928 GCA_051881755.1 Oscillospiraceae bacterium | reverse complement strand
TTATCATTATTTTCCGGTTATGAGGTGTCAAGGCTGAATTTTGGGGAAAGTTAAACTTATTGAATATTGACTGTCAAGCCGACATCTGTTATAATACTATAAAAGCATAATAAAGGAGAATTATTATGGATATATCAAAAATTTCCGCTGCAGGCTCGCCTAAAAGCCATATGGTCTATCATGAAGACCCTCAGCGGCTGCACGTTAATACCCTTGCAAAGCATTGTTATTTTATACCTTTCGGCACCGATCAAGACCCTTTTGAGGACAGGGCAAATTCAAACCGCTTTGAGCTTCTTAACGGCGATTGGTATTTCAAGTATTACGACAGCATTATCGATATGGAGGACGATTTTATATCTGTGCCCTTTGACAGAAAGATACCCGTACCCTCCAACTGGCAGCTTCACGGCTATGACAAGCCGCAGTATACCAACGTGTGCTATCCCATACCATGCGACCCGCCCTTTGTGCCCGACGATATCCCCGTGGGCGTTTACAGCCGCAGCTATACATATACTCCCGACGGGCTGGACAGGATACTCGTTTTCGAGGGCGCTGACAGCTGTGTATATCTTTATATCAACGGCGAATTTGCGGGATATTCGCAGGTGTCACACAGCACCTCTGAATTTGATATTACAGCCATGCTCCGCGAGGGGGAGAACAATATCACCGCCGCCGTTTTAAAATGGTGCGACGGTACATATCTGGAGGATCAGGACAAGTTCAGATTATCGGGTATTTTCCGCGATGTGTATATTTTGTCGCGCCCCAAAAAGCGCCTTGAAAATTATATTATAAAGACGGAGCTTTCGGAGGATATGTCATCCGCTGTGCTTTCGTTTACGGCTGTGGGCTGTGATGTTACGGCAAAGCTGGCGGATATGGACGGCGAGGTTTTAGGCGGCTTTCACGTCAAGGAAAATGACACATTCTCCATGGAGATACCCGACCCCGTATTATGGTCGGCGGAGAAGCCGTATCTTTATATGCTCACAATTTATGCGGGAAATGAAATTATAGGCGAGCGTATCGGCTTCCGCAGGGTCTCGGTCGAAAACGGCGTTGTAATGATAAACGGCAGAGCGGTAAAATTCAAGGGCGTAAACCGTCACGACAGCTATCCCGACACGGGATATTACGCTTCCGTTGGGCAGATGAAGAACGACATTACGCTGATGAAACAGCATAATATAAACGCGGTGAGAACGTCTCATTATCCCAATTCTCCGCTGTTTTACAAGCTTTGCGACGAGTACGGTCTGTATGTTATCGACGAGGCGGATATGGAGTCTCACGGCTGTGTGGAGGTGTACAACGACTTCAAGTGGAGCAAGGGTTATAACGGTATCGCGCTTATCGCCGCGGACGAGCGCTTCAAAAAAGCCATAACCGACCGCGCCGAAGCCCTTGTAAAGCGTGATATAAACCGTCCATGCGTAATATTCTGGTCGCCGGGAAACGAGAGCGGCTACGGCGAAAATATGCTGGCGGCAGGGGAGCTGGTCAAGTCGCTGGACGATACAAGGCTGCTCCATTACGAAAGCACCCACAAGCTTGACGATACCCCCGACGAGATACTGGACGTTGTATCGGAAATGTACACCTCTCCCGAGGATATGATGAAATTTCTTGAAAATGGCGATGAAAAGCGTCCCTTTATACTGTGCGAATATTGTCACGCCATGGGCAACGGTCCGGGAGACCTGGAGGATTATCACAATATATTTTATTCCAACGAACGCTTCTGCGGCGGCTTTGTATGGGAGTGGAGCGACCATGCCTGCCCTCTGGGAGAAACGGAGGACGGCAGGATAAAGTACGGCTACGGCGGAGACTTCGGCGAGAAGCACAACGACGGCAATTTCTGCATGGACGCTCTTACCTATCCCGACAGAACGCCCCATACGGGACTGCTTGAATTA
>JBJEQM010000205.1:0-7313 GCA_051881755.1 Oscillospiraceae bacterium | reverse complement strand
AATCGGGCATCAGGGTAAATATACTTGACAAGCAGGACGGAAAATGGCGCTCCGTATACGATATTGCAGGCACGGGCACGGGTATCGACCGCGTTATACTCGCCGAGCTTGGCGGCAGCGGCAGGATAAGCATTATCATCGGCTACTCCGCCGCCTCGGGAGACAAAAGCTTCCGCACCTATTTTTACTCCGACGGTATTGCCGAAACAGGGTATTCCGACAGCTACAGCTCCATTTTTGTTACCGACCTTGATAACGACGGCTTCAGCGACCTTGCCGTTATCCACCCGAACAACGAGTATACGGGCAAGCAGGCGTATTTCAGCCTTGTGACCGACAGCGGAACGGACTTATGCGAGGTCAGCACCGTGCGGCTCAACGAAAAGACGTCGGAATTTGTCAATATCGCTTCGGGCTACGTCGGCTCGGCGACTCCCGCGGTGTTTATCGACGGCGTGTCCGACGGCAGGCTTTCCACCGAGATAATATATTGTATCAACGGCACTCTGCGAAATCCGCTGTATCTGGGCGAGTCGGAGATGATAAAAAACACCGTCCGACCCACGTCGTATCTGAGCACGGATATCGACCTTGACGGCATTATCGAGGTGCCGACGTTAAGCTACTTCCCCGGATATAACGATGACAGCCACGAACCGTTCCGCATTACCAACTGGAACGTGCTGGAAAATTATGAGATAACGCGCAAATATTCAAGCTATTATAACGTGCAGAACGGCTACTGTCTGCTGCTTCCGAGCCGCTGGGAGGGCGTTGTCACGGTGAAAAACGATACGGTGACGGGGGACATTGTATTTTACAAGTACCGCGGAAATCTTCTCAGCAGCACCGAGGAGCTTCTGCGTATCGCCGTCGTCCGCGACGAGCGGCTTCCCGACAGACTTGCTGCGGGATATACCATGCTAAAATCGCGTGACAATATAAATTATATGTATAAGCTGCCCTCACTTACAAAGGAGCCGCTTATACTTACCGCCACAGAAATAGAAAATAACTTTTGCTTGATGTAGGAGGATTTGGTATGAAAAGAATTCTTGTTTGCGAGGACGAGGACGTTATCCGCGACTTTGTTGTAATAAACCTTAACCGTGCAGGCTACGACGTAGTGGACGTCAGCTGCGGCGAGGACGCTCTGAGAGTGTTCGACGAGGAAAAGGGCAATTTTGATATAGCCCTGCTGGATATAATGATGCCGGGCATTGACGGCTTTCAGGTGTGCAAGGAGCTTCGCCGCAGGAGCAGCACGCTGGGTATTATCATGCTGTCGGCGAAAACACAGGAGATGGACAAGGTCAGCGGACTTATGATAGGAGCGGACGATTACATGACGAAGCCCTTTTCTCCCTCGGAGCTGACTGCGCGCATTGACGCAATATACCGCCGCGTCAGCATGAGCTATTCCCGCGAGGAGGACTCCGCTTCCACGGTAGAATCGGGACCGTTTTCCCTTAACCTCAAGAGCCGCACCATATCCAAGAACGGCGTTCCAATCGATCTTACTCAGGTAGAATACCAGATATTGGAGTATTTTCTTGCAAATCAGGAGACCGCACTTGACCGCTCCAGTATACTCACTCATATATGGGGTGACAACTACTTCGGCGACGATAAGATAGTTGACGTGAACATACGCCGTATCAGAATGAAGATAGAGGACGAGCCATCCAATCCGAAGTACATATCCACAATATGGGGCTACGGCTACAAATGGTCAGTCAAGGGCGACAAAGAGGACGGCGAGGAAAAGCAGGAGAAGCCCAAGAAGAAGTAATATTGCATACGTAGGGGCGGATTCCATATCCGCCCCGAGAACGCTGAAAAACGGAAAGAAAAGAGGTGATACCCTTGCGGAAAAGCCGTAATATTACCCAGAGATGGTTTATCAATAACATCGGGATAATATCTATAGTAATGGCGGCGGTGCTGCTGGCAGGTACGGTGTTCCTGCGCAGCTACTATTATAATTCCGCCAAGCAGTATCTATCCTCCAAAATGAACATGGTATCGTCTATCCTGCAAAATTCGTACAACGACCCCGGTACGTCATTTTCCTCGGAGGTGCGCTCGGTGGTGGAGAACTGGTCGGAGCGCCGACGGTGCGAGCTGATGGTAGTCAATGCCAACGGCACGGTAAATCTCACCTCCTCGGGCTTTGCGCCAACTATCGAGGACGATATGCCCGATTATGCCGAGGCGCTGGCTTCAAACGGCAGCGGCTATTATTCGGGCAGGCTTCCCGGCGGCGAAAAGATAATGGCAATGTGTATACTGCTGCCGAAAAACGAGGCAGGCTACAGCGCCGTGAGAGTGGTATCGTCCATGTCCAAAATAGACAGGCATCTTGTCTTGCTTGACCTCATGCTGTTTGCGGTGTGCGCCGCAATATTGGTGTTCATGTTCGTATCGGGTATGTATTTTGTAAAGTCTATCGTGCTGCCCGTGCGGCAGATAAGCGCTACGGCGCGTAGATACGCGCGGGGTGATTTCTCCGCACGACTGAAAAAGAAGAACGACGACGAGATAGGCGAGCTGTGCGATAATATAAACAATATGGCGCAGGAGCTTGCGCTGGCGGAAAATATGAAGAACGAGTTCATATCCAGCGTTTCCCATGAGCTGCGTACCCCTCTCACCGCCATAAAAGGCTGGGCGGAGACTATCGCCTCAATGCCCGACGACAGTCAGACCGTTGAAAAGGGTATGCGCGTTATATCGGGCGAAACGGAGCGGCTTTCCCAAATGGTGGAGGAGCTGCTGGACTTCTCCCGTATGCAGAACGGCAGGTTTACCCTTAATATACAGCAGATGGATATTCTGGCGGAGCTTGGCGACGCGGTGCTTATCTATATGGAGCGCGCCCGCAAGGACGGCATAAGCGTTGTATACGACGAGCCGGATATGCTGCCCTTTATCCGCGGCGACCGCAACCGCATACGTCAGGTGTTCATCAATGTAATTGACAATGCCATAAAGTACAGCGATAAGGGCGGCGTGGTGTCCGTGCAGGCGCTTCTGCCCGACAGCGAGCATATCGAAATTGACGTCTCCGATACGGGCTGCGGCATAAGCAAGGAGGATCTGCCCAAGATAAAGACAAAATTCTATAAGGCAAATTACACGCGGCGCGGCTCTGGTATCGGTCTTGCGGTGGCGGACGAGATAATCGCCATGCACGGCGGCAGGCTGGATATCGTCAGTGAGGAAAATGTGGGGACAACGGTAAAAATTATACTGCCCATAAACGGCATGGAATCAAATGAGTAAAGGAAAGGTTTGTAAATGAGCAAAAACAACGAAGAAAAAAGCTTTAAATCCAAGATAGGCGGTCAGGCGCTTATCGAGGGTATCATGATGCGCGGCATTGACAAGGCGGCAATGGCGTGCCGTCTGCCCGACGGTACTATCGACCTGGAGGAGTGGCCCATACGCAACGGAAAGACCGCTCCGTGGTACACTAAAGTGCCTTTTGTACGGGGCTGCTTCAACTTTGTCATTACCCTTAAGGACGGCATAAAATGCACCATGAAGTCCGCCAAAAAGCAGATGACCGAGGACGATGAAGAGGAGGAGCTTAGCCCCTTTGAGCAATGGCTCACGGACAAGTTCGGCGAAAAGCTGGTGTCCGTTATAATGGTGATAAGCGTTGTTGTGGCGCTGGTGCTGGCGCTTGTTATATTCAAGGGTGCTCCCGTGCTGGCGGCAAATCTGCTGACAAAGGCAGGCGCTCCCGAAAGCGTGCGTCCAATTTCCGAGGGCATTATCCGTCTTATACTGCTGGTGGGATATATGTATCTTGTGTCCCTGACCTCATCAATGAAAACCACGTTCATGTACCACGGCGCGGAGCACAAGACCATCGCCTGCTATGAAGCCCGCAAGGAGCTGACGGTGGAGAACATCAAGAGCTGCTCGCGCTTTCACCCCCGCTGCGGCACAAGCTTTATACTTATTGTGCTGCTTATCGGTATAATCGTGGGTATCTTCCTGCCCCGCGAGAATATGTGGCTGCGCTTCGGCTTGCAGATGCTCTGCCTTATCCCCGAAGCGTCCATATCCTACGAGCTTATCAAGCTTGCGGGACGTTACGACAACATCTTTACAAAAATAATATCCGCTCCCGGACTGTGGCTTCAGCGCATTACCACCCGCGAGCCCAATGATAAGCAGATAGAGGTAGCCGTAGCGGCGCTGACCCCCTGTCTGCCCAAGGATTCCGCGGACGATAAATGGTGATAAGGAGTACAAAATGACCAACGGCGAGCTTTTTGAACAGATAAAGTGTCTGCTTGAAAAATCGGGAGCAGAGGACTTTGAGTTTGATACAAAGTGCATTTTTGAGGATATAATGAAGCTTGATACCCTGAGCCTTGCCATGAAGCGCGGCGAGGAGGCGGACAGTGCCGCCGCTGAGCGCGCCATGAAGCTTGCAAAGCGCCGCAGCGAGGGTTATCCTTTACAGTATCTTTTAGGCGAGTGGGAGTTTTACGGCAGAAGCTTCAAGGTGGGGGAGGGTGTGCTCATACCCCGTCCCGACACGGAAATTCTTGTTGATACAGTCATAGAGCATATGCGCGGACAGAGTGCCCCCGAGATAATCGACCTTTGCAGCGGAAGCGGCTGTATAGCCGTATCGCTGGCGAAAAATATAGCGGGAGCGCGGCTCATAGCGGTGGAGATGTCCTCCGAGGCGCTGCCTTATCTTGTGGAGAATATCCGCCGAAACGAGGCGGACGTGCGCATTTTAAAGGGCGACGTCATGGACGGCAGACTGCTTGATAATTTTATGGAGGAGGACAGTCCCGGCGACTACCGCACGGTAGATTGTATAGTGTCAAACCCGCCCTATCTGACGGCTCGGGAGATGAGCGAATTACAGCGGGAGGTCACATTTGAGCCTGCCATGGCTCTGGACGGCGGCGAGGACGGGCTGAAATTCTACCGCGTTATATCCTGCCTGTGGAAAGAGGTGCTCCGCGAGGGCGGTCTGCTTGCCTTTGAAATAGGCTGGGAGCAGGGCGAGGCTGTGGCGGACATACTGAAAAGCTCGGGCTACTCCGACGTAAAGATGATCAAGGACTATGGCGGAAGAGACAGGGTAGTCATAGGTTTTAATACTAAACACCAATAAAAAACGGGAAAAAATCTGCGCCGAAATCCAATATAAAAAAGCTAAAGCTTTTCAAGATTGTCGGCTTGATTTTTTCCATATTTTAAATGGTGTTTAGTATAAACAGTGAATGATAAAAAAATTACCGTATGGGCGCACATTGTGCGCCCAATTTTTGTGTGAATTTGTGTTGGGTATCATTGTTCGTTATATATTGTCGCAGAAAAAGGGCGCACAATGTGCGCCCCACAATATAATACTAAACACCAATAAAAAACGGAAAAAAATCTGCGCCGAAATCCAATATATGCAAGATTATCGGCTTGATTTTTTTCATATTTTAAATGGTGTTTAGTATAAATTATTAACCGAGAATCTTACCAAAGCTGCTGGAGCAGGTCTTGGCTGACCTTGCCTATGTTGGTGCTGCATACCTTCTGCCGCAGGGGAAGTATCTGGGACGGCGTTACCGAAAGCCCGTCCGCGCCCATGGCAAGGAATATCTCCGTCAGTGACGGGTCAGAGCCCATTTCGCCGCTTATGTCCGCGGTCTTGCGATAGCGGTGAGCGTTGTCGATGGTTATTTTTATCATGCGGAACAAGGCGATGTTAATGGGGTCGAAAAACTCGTTCATCATGGCGTTCTCGCGGTCTACGCCCATGGCATACTGCGCAAGGTCGTTTGTGCCTACGCTGAGAAAATCCATCTCGCGCGCCAGCAGGTCGCTTATCATTACCGCAGAGGGTGTCTCAATAAGTGCGCCGTGACGGATATCCCCGAAAGATACTCCCGACTGTATAAGCTCGCACTTGACCTCAATATTTATCTTGCGTATTCGTCCCACGTCCACAAGGGTGGATATCATGGGATAAAGCACCGACACGTTGCCGTAGGGCGCCGCGCGGTATATGGCTTTGAGCTGGGTCTTGAAAATTTCGGGACGGTTCAGAAGATATCGTATCCCGCGGCAGCCCAGAGCAGGATTTTTCTCCTCGGGCAGACCGTAATAGTCCATGCCTCGGTCTGCGCCAACGTCCAGCATTCGTATGGTGACTTCCTTGCCGTTCATTTTCTGCACGGCGGCTTTATATGTACAGAACAGCTCTTCCTCGGTGGGGAAACGGCTTTTGTTGCGGTAGATGAACTCGCTTCGCATGAGACCAACGCCGCCTGCGTCGTTCTCAACAGCGTCCTCAAGCTCCTCCATGCTGCCAACGTTAGCGTATATCTTGATGCGCCTGCCGTCCTCGGTGATATTGTCTCTGCCCTTGTATTCTTTAAGAAGCTCGGTTTTGGAAAGTTCCTCCTTGTGCTTTTGTTCAAGACGGCGCAAAAGCCTTTGGTCGGGGTCGATATAAATACAGCCGTCGTAGCCGTCGATAACGGCGGTCTTGCCGTCGAGGTCGGAGGAGATGTCTATCTCCGTGCCCACAAGAGCGGGCATTTTCATTGTCCGCGCCAGAATGGCGGTGTGGGAGCTGACTGAGCCGTGTACGGCGGCGAAAGCCACAATATTGCCCTTGGCAAGCTGTACCGTCTCGCTGGGGGACAGGTCGTCCGCCAGTATAATGGCAGGCTCGTCCGAGGTCAGCCGCTCTTCCTGATTGCCGTAAAGTATGGTCAGCAGCCGCTCGCAGACATCGCGGACGTCCGCCGAGCGCGCCTGCATATATGCGTCGTCCATGCCCAAGAACATATCGTAAAAGCTTTGTCCCGTTACGGAGACGGCATATTCGGCGTTGCTGTGCATATTGGTTATAATATTTTCAATGGCGCTGACAAAGCTGAAATCGTCCAGCATCATAATGTGTATATTGAAGATAGCCGCGTTTTCGTCGCCCACTTCCTCCACAGCCATTTCGTAAAGCTGCCGCAGCTGTTCGGCGGCGGTCTCCTTTGCCTTGTGGAAGCGGCACAGCTCCTCGTCGGAATTTTCCACGGGAGTGCGGCTTACGTTAATATCCTTACGGGTATAGATACGCAGCCTGCCTGAGGCAATGCCCTTAAAAACGCTGGTGCCCGAATACTTAGTCATGAAGCCGATCCCTCCCGTAAAAAATATACTTTTCTAACTATAATGATACAACATTGACATAATTTTGTCAATGTCCGTAATGACAAATTTCGGCAGCTTATATTGTATATGATATACAACATAATACCATTTAAAAGTCAAAATATTGA
>JBJEQM010000204.1:0-1935 GCA_051881755.1 Oscillospiraceae bacterium | reverse complement strand
GATTTACAAGGTCCATGCGCTTGAAGCTCTTTCCGCCGTCGGAACTGAGGAAAACAACGTTGTTTCCGCAGCCGTAAACATAGCTGCTGTTGTTGGGGTCTCCCAGCAAGTAAATATTACTGCCCGTCATACCCTCGCATTGAGTCCAAGTCTCGCCCCAGTCCTCGGTATAGTACGCTTTAAGCCCGTTGGAAGCGCTCCATATAAGACGGGAGCCATCCGCCGTAAATGCCAGCTTGCCTTTGTAAAGCACCTTGCCCGGCTCGGGAGAGTTGGTTATCTTGTTCCATGTCTTGCCTGCGTCGGTGGAATATGTAAGCAGCTGCTCCTGATCGCTGCCGCCGACCTTCGCCCAGTAATCCCTGTTCTGAGCGGCGATAGCAATGCTTGTGGTAGAGCCTATCTTATCCTGATGTCTTTCCGCGGGGGTGTAAATATCCTCGTGGACAAAGCCGTCATAGTCGCCAACGGCAGAGATAAGAGGATAATCTTTCATTGTGATAATGTCCTCGGGAACGGTCTCCTCAATGCCCCTTGCGTCAAAATAGAATGCAGGATTTGCGTCCCAGATATTGTCGCAGGCAAAAATTCCGTTGCCCGAATTAATAAGTATCTCGTTTGCATTATAAGGATTTATCGCTATAGAGCTGCACCAGTGCATTGCGCAGTCCTCTATCCAAGGCATACCGTTGGTGGACATTGTTATATTATCCATTATGTTTGTCCAGCTTTTGCCGCCGTCCGTGGAGGTGTATACAACATCGCCGAATGAGCCGTTGGGCTGCTCCTCCCACTTTTCCGTGGTAACAAGCACAAGACGGTCATCGTCGTTGGGGTCGATAGCAATATCCGCAAAGGCACAGCCTGCGGGAGCTATCTTCTCCGCCGTGGCGCCCGATACGCCGTATTTGTATACCGTGCCCGAGCCTGCATTCCACGGTCCCTCATGGGAAGCATATGTAACATACAGATTGCCCTGAGAGTCCAGCTTCATTCTTTGCGGCATATTGTCGTTGTGCGCATTTGGGAGCACAGACCATGTCTCGCCGCCGTCCTCGGATACGAACAGGTTGCCGTCGTCGGTCTGCGCCTGAGAAACGCCAACGTAGATCCGCTGTGAAGCGCCGTCCTTGCCGCTTGCAGGGTCGAACACTATTATGTTTATGCCGTTGCCGTTCTGGGTTTTGGTAACGGGAAAGCTCGATACAGCCGTCCATGTCAGACCGCCGTCAGTGCTTTTTATCAAGCCGCCCGTTCTGCCGCCTGCAAAAATAATATCGCCGTTGTTTGGGTCAACGGCGATTCTTTCGCCGTTTCCTCTGCCCATGCCGTTGCCGTGTACCTTTATCATTGAGGTAAGGTCAACCTGCGTAAAGGTCTCGCCGTAATCGTCGGACTTAAGCAGCGCGGTCTTTCCGCCGCTGAAATATTCCGTACCTGCCAGCATATATACCTTTGCGGCGTTGTTTGGGTCAACAGCAAGTCCGTCAATACCCAGCAGACCCTTATCATCGTCGGATACCCAGTAGCTTAGACACTTCCACTGCTGCTCCTCCTCCGACCAGCGGTAAGCGCCGCCAACGTCTGTTTTTGCGTAATATACATTTTCCTCATTTGTGCTGAAAACGCCCGTTACAAATCCGCCGCCGCCAATGGCGACCTGACCGTAAGTCCATGCGCTTTCCTCGCCTTTAGCGTCCGCGCTGTCCTCCTTTTTGGAGCAGCCCGCAAATATCGAAACGCTCATAAAAGCGGCTGTAAGCAAAGCCGCAGTTCTTTTCAGAACCGTATGATACATATGATCCTCCCGTAAAACATACTGTAAAATAATCAAATACCGAGAATATTATACAATATTTATTTCTCAAAGTCAATAGACTTGACCGTACCAGCCACGGTATTTCAACAAGCGAATAAATAATGAACATGTTATGT
>JBJEQM010000203.1:0-1937 GCA_051881755.1 Oscillospiraceae bacterium | reverse complement strand
AAAACAGACTTAAAAGCCTTGAAAACGAGCCGTACGAAAGCATTATAGACAAGGCGACTTCCAGAAGGTACTCCTCTTCGCGGATAAGGCGCGTTCTCTGCGCGAACATGCTGGAACTTTACAGGCAAGATTGCGAAAGATATCTTTCGGAAGAGCTGTATTTAAAGGTTCTTGCAGTAAACAAGCGAAACGCGGACAAGATAATGCCTGCGCTCCGCAAGGTCGGACTTGTCCGCAGGCACGAAGGGCAGGGGAGGGTATTTCCGCGTAAGCTTTACGGGACGCTCCGTCAGGGTGAATTTTACCTTGGGTATAGGCTTGGGGTCAGCGTCGGGGAAAGTGGTCATGCGGCGGCGCTCATAGTCAAGCCGCTGTAAGTCCGTCTCGGAGAAAATAAGTCCCGTGGTGAATTTTTTGCTCTCCGCAAGCACAACGCCGTTTTCGCAGATAATGTTGTGTCCGCTGAACACCATATCCTGCGTGGATTCGCCCAGACCTGCGTCGGCGTAGATGTAGCCGCACACAAGCCGCGCGGACTGGCTCTTTACAAGCTGCTTGCGGTATTCGCCCTTGCCGATGACCTCGTCGGAGGCGGACAGATTGCATATCACCGTAGCGCCTGCCGCAGAAAGCTCGCCCGATGGCGGATTTGCCACCCATAAATCTTCGCATATCTCCACGCCCACCGTCAGACCGGGTATGTTGCTCTCAAACAGCATTTCGCCCATAGGCGCGCCAAGAGACGTTATCTCCGTATAAACGCCCTTGCCCGAGGAGAAATGCCGCGCCTCGTAAAATTCGCTGTAATTGGGTATATTCATTTTCGGTACAAGACCCAGCAGCTTTCCGCCCTTGATGACCGCGGCGCAGTTATACAGCCTGCCGCCGCTGCTGACGGGCAGACCCACAATAATAAGCATATCCTTGTCCGCCGAAGCCGCCTCAATTTTCATCAGCGCCGCCTGCGCGTTATCAAGCAGCTTTTTGTGCAGGAAAAGGTCGCCGCAGGTGTAGCCCGTGATACAAAGCTCGGGGAAAACCAGAATGGACACCTCGTTCTCCGCCGCCTGCATTATAAGCTCGATTATCCTGTCCGCGTTGTAGTCGCAGTCGGCAACCTTAATATCCGGCGTTGCCGCCGCCGTACGGATAAAACCGTCCTTCATAAGATCATTCCTTTAAATCAAGATATTTATATTATACCATATATTTGCCGAATTAACAATATATTTTTTGTGTCTATGCAGCATAGGTTGAAATTAATTTTGCGCTGTGTTATGATATGCACAGAAAGGAAGTGTAATATATGAACAATTACGTTACAGGCAGCGCAATAAAAACGCTGCGCGAAGCAAAAGGACTTACACAATCACAGCTTGCGGACAAAATATGCGTAAGCGCAAAGGCTGTATCGCGTTGGGAGACAGGCAAGGGCTTTCCCGATATATCACTTATTGAGCCGTTATCCGCCGCACTGGGCATATCTGTCATAGAGCTTATGTCGGGGGACTGCGTGACCAACAGGAACGTGTCGGGCAATATGCAGCGGTCGGGATTTTATGTCTGCCCCGTCTGCGGAAACGTGATACATTCCATGGGCGAAGCGCTTGTCAGCTGCTGCGGCATAACTCTGCCCCGCCTTGAAGCGGAAGAGACCGACGAAGTTCACGACATTGATATCGAGTATATTGAGGACGAGATATTCGTCACCGTGCCCCACGAAATGTCCAAGGGACATTATATCTCGTTCATCGCTTACGTCTGCTCGGACAGAATGGATATGGTGCGGCTTTATCCCGAGGGCAGCGCTCAGGCGAGATTTTTCCTCCGCGGCGACGGCGATATATACTGGTACTGCAACCGCCACGGTCTTATGAACCGAAAATTCCGCAGAATAAAACGATAAGTACGTCATATTTATATCTTTTCTCCTAAAT
>JBJEQM010000202.1:0-7349 GCA_051881755.1 Oscillospiraceae bacterium | reverse complement strand
TGGACGACGGCAGTGTCGTAATGGACGATGTTCCGTCCAACGTTTTCTCGCAGGTGGAGAAAATGAAAGCGATAGGTCTGGACGTGCCGCAGGTCACGGAGCTTATGTACGCTCTCGGCAAAGAGGGCTACGATACCGACGTACACATTATAAACGAGGAAGATTGTGCAGAAGCTTTAATGAAGCTGCTTGTCTGAATTAATTGGGAAACATTATCGCCTCGGCGAAATATATTCCCTTCGGAGGAATTTCTATGTCAATAATCAAAACCGAAAACCTGACCTACACCTACAGTATCGGCACGCCCTTTGAAAAGACCGCCGTTGACAATATAAACATTGATATCGAAGAGGGCGAACTGGTAGGCATTATCGGTCACACGGGCTCGGGTAAATCCACATTTATACAGCACCTTAACGGTCTTGTTAAGCCTACCTCGGGCAAGGTCTATATCGACGGGCAGGACATCTGGAGCAAGGACGTCAATATACGCGATATACGCTTTAAGGTGGGGCTTGTTTTCCAGTATCCCGAATATCAGATATTCGAGGAGACCGTTTACAAGGATATTGCATTCGGACCGAAAAATATGGGTCTGGACGAGCAGGAGATAGACAGGCGCGTCAACGAAATATCCGAGCTTATCGGTATCAGCAAAAGCTCGCTGCAAAAATCCCCCTTTGAGCTTTCCGGCGGACAAAAGCGCCGAGTTGCCATTGCGGGCGTAATGGCTATGCAGCCCAAGGTGCTCATACTGGACGAGCCTACCGCAGGTCTTGACCCCAAAGGACGTGACGTTATCCTTAACCAAATAAAGGAATATCATCGTCAGACAAAGTCCACGGTGCTGCTGGTATCCCACAGCATGGAGGACGTTGCAAGGTTTGCATCGAAAATACTGGTCATGAATAAGGCGCAGATATTCTGCTACGATACGCCGCCAAACGTTTTCAAGCGCGCCGACGAGCTGACCTCCATCGGTCTTTCCGTGCCGCAGATAACGCGGGTATTCTGCCGTCTGAAGCAGATGGGCGCCGATATACGCACCGACGTTTACACTACGGAATTTGCCGTAAAAACCATAAACGAATACCTTGCCGCTCACAAGGGCGGACGGGTCTGAACGGAGGTGCTGTATGCTTAAGGATATTACTATCGGACAGTATTTTCCCGGAAAATCCATTGTACACAGGCTTGACCCCCGTTTCAAGATAATCATTACGGCGGTCTTTATCACCATGCTTTTCAGCGCGGATAATTTTCTCGGTCTTTCCGTAGGCGCGGCATTTCTGCTGGTGTCCTTTCTGCTGTCGGATATTCCGCTGAAGCTGATGATGAAAAGCTTAAAGCCGATCGTACCCATTATACTGTTCACCACGGTGCTGAATCTGTTTTTCATCGACGGCGTGACCTTTGTCAAGCTGGGCTTTATAAAGATAACCTACGAGGGCATGGAGACCTCGGCGTTTATGATAATACGCATTATCGCCCTTATCATGGGCTCATCGCTGTTAACATACACCACCTCGCCCATCACCCTTACCGACGCTATCGAGCGGCTGCTGTCTCCACTGAGGAAGATAAAGCTGCCCGTGCATGAGCTTGCAATGATGATGACCATTGCTCTGCGCTTTATCCCCACGCTCATTGAGGAGACGGACAAAATAATGTCCGCACAGAAAGCCCGCGGCGCGGATATGGAAAGCGGCAGTCTTTTACAGCGTGCAAAAGCGCTGACGCCTATCCTTATACCGCTGTTCGTGTCGGCATTCCGCCGCGCGGAGGAGCTTGCTCTTGCCATGGAATGCCGCTGCTATCACGGCGGCGAGGGCAGAACGCGGCTCCGTCAGCTGAAATCGGGAGCGGCGGATTACACCGCACTGGGTATTTCAGTCGTCTTTCTGGACCTTGTTATATTCCTCAATATAGTATTCGGGTAAAATTTGGAGTTGACCTATGCGTAATATAAAAGTGCTTATGTCCTACCGCGGCACGGCTTATCACGGCTTTCAGCGGCAGGAAAATTCCGTGGGCATACAGAACATACTGGAAGAAAAGCTGTCATACCTTACCGCCGCGCCCGTTAAGATAAACGGCTGCTCGCGGACGGATACGGGCGTTCACGCCAACGAATACTGCTTTTCCTTTGAGACGGAGCACAATATACCCTGCTCCAACATTGTCCGCGGCATGAACTCGCTGCTCCCCGACGATATTGCTCTGCACCACTGCTGTGAAGTGCCTGCGGATTTTCACGCGCGGTACTCCTGCAAGGGCAAGGAATATATGTATCTTATACTGAACAGTCCCACCAAGGATCCGTTCCGCGCCGACCTTGCGTTCCATTATCCCTACAAGCTTGATACGGAGCTTATACAGCAGGCGGCTTGGGATTATGTGGGAACGCATGATTTTACATCGTTCTGCGGAACGGCTAATCAAAAGGAAAATAATGTACGCACTATCGAATGTTTCCATATTGAAAAAGATGAAAATTTGGTGAAACTGCTTGTCAAGGGCGACGGATTTTTATATAATATGGTAAGGATAATGGTGGGTACGCTTATCTATATAAACGAGGGACGTATCCCTGCGGACGGTATTCCCGAGATACTTGCGGCGAAAAACCGTGACGCCGCAGGCAAGACCGCAGTACCCTACGGGCTTTATCTGAACAAGGTATACTATTGATATTGGGGGTGTTGATTTGGCTGTTACAGATGTTTCCGTGCTGAAAAAAAACAGACAGAAGAAAAAAGCGGCGCGCATACTTTTAAAGGTGCTTGTGGTGCTGCTTATCGCCGCCGTTGCCGCTGCCATAGTCTTTACAAAGGATATGTGGTACCCAAAGCTTAACGGCATACTCAGCAAGGTGCCGTCCCCGTCGGACAGTCAGGCGGAGCTTGCGGAGGGCAACTTCCCTATCGCCGTAAGCAGCGCGGAATATACCGTCAGGGAAATGGGCGGAAATCTTGCCATGATCGACGATTCCCACTTCTTTATCTATAACGAAAACGGCAAAAACATATACACCGAGCAGCACACTCTGGCAAAGCCCGTCATGGAGGTCTCGGGAAGCAAGGCGCTGCTGTACGACTTAGGAGGATATAAATTCAGCCTCAGCAGCAAATACAAGAACATATACTCAAAAACCACCGACAACGTTATCCTCACCGCCGCGCTCAGCAGCGGTGATTATGCCGCCATTGTCACCAAGGACGACAAATTTATGTCCACACTTATGGTATACGACGACACAGGCAAAAATATTTTCAACTACGGCTCGGTGGAGCGCATTATCGGCGTGACCTTCAACAGCGACAGCAGCGGCTGCTACATCACCACAGTCGGCTCAAAGGGCGGAGTAATCGTATGCAGCATAATGTACTACAAGTTCGGCCGCATCGACTACGATGAAGCCGGAAATCCCGTGCCCATATGGAAAATAGAGGATCTGGAGACCCTTGTTATATCGGTGCGGCTGTACGGCTCGGACAAGATAATGGTATTCGGCGATACAATGTGCGCATATTATGATATAAACGGCAATATATTAGGGTCATACAACTATGACTACGTTCTCAGCGGCTACGACTCCAACGGCAGCATTGCAGCCATGGTATTCAACAAATCCGAAAGCCGCAGCTCTGAGCTTGTGACCATTGACAGCATTACCGGCGAAATTACCGAGACGCGACTTGAATATACCGCCGACGACGTTCAGGTCTACGATGGTCTGGTTTACGTCAAGCACAGAAACGGCGTGGCTTCCCTGACCCCACAGGGAGAGCTTATTTCCGACACCGATATCGGCAGCGACTACGAGGGTTTCCTCAAAACAGGCGGCTATGCGTTCCTTTTAGGCTATGACCGCATTGACAGGATCAATATGAAATAAAGAGGTATTATGGATCTTTTTCTCAGGCATATTCTTGATATCATCACAGTGCTGATCTTTATCCTGTGCGTTGTCTGCGGCAGCCGCCGCGGTATCGTGCGGATGATCATCAGCGTGCTGGGATTTGTTATTGCTGGAGCGGCGGCGGCTTTCGTCAGCAGCTCTACGTATATGTATGTTTACGACAGCTTTGTAAAGGAGCAGATCATTGATATAATTGAAGAAAAGGCGGAGGAACTGGCGGAGGAGTACGACCCCGAGGACAGGATAAACGAGCTTCTCAGAGAGGATAATTACGACGGAGAGCTGTTCAGCGTATCCTCCGACGAAAAAAATGACAGCAATATCCCCTCTGAACTATTGACGGACAGCCAATTTCGTGGTACACTTAACAAGGTGTTTACCGAATACTGCTACAAGCTGACGGACTCACTTGACGGCGTTCTGCCCGACGAGATCATCACCGGCGCCGAAGAGTATCTCGCGGAAAACAGCGGCACCCAAGAGGAGCAGCTGCTTATATTCGAGGAAAGCAAGGCTTCCGCGGCGGCTTTTATCGAGGAGAAGATAGTACGTCCCGTGTTTCTGTCCACAATAAAAAATGTCATATTTGCAGTAACTTTTATTGCGGTAAGCATAATTTTTTCCGTTATTTCAAGAATGATAGGCGTTCTGCGGCATATCCCCGCGGTGCGCTCGGTGGACTCGCTTTTCGGCGGTATTCTGGGTATTATTCTCGGGCTGTTCCTTATAGCGGTGACCGCGCTGCTTTGCAGCCTTTTCATCAAGCTTACCAATAATGATAACACGATTATAAATACGGATATCATATCCGGCACTTATATATTCAGATTTGCTTACGACGGCACTTTCGCCGTTATATCGGCGCTTCTGAGGGCGGTATCGGCTTGACCGCCAATCTATTTCTATGGAGGACAACTTATGCTTTGTACCAGGTGCAAAAAAAGGACTGCGGTGGTTTTCATAACCGCTATGCAGGGTGAAGAAAAACGCAATGAGGGCTTATGCCTTGTTTGCGCCAAGGAACTGGGTATCCCTCAGGTCAAGGAATATATGGATCAGATGGGCATTTCCGACGAAGATGTTGAAGAATTTTCCGACCAGATGACCGATTTTTCCGAAAATCCGGACGGAGATTTGTTCCAGCGCGGAGGAACAGGCGCTTTCCCCGGATTTATACAAAATCTATTGGGCAGCTTCCCCAAGGGATTTGCCGAGAAGCTCAGCAAATCGGATAATATAGTCCCCCCCGACGGCTCGGACGATATGTCTCATACGGAACAGAAGCAGTCGGGCAAAAATAAAAATATGAAGCACAAGAAAACCAAATTTCTTGATACCTACTGCACAAACCTTTCCCGGCGCGCCGACGACGGCAAGCTGGACAATATAATCGGCAGAGACAAGGAGATTGCGCGCACCATACAGATATTGTCCCGCCGTCAGAAGAACAACCCCTGTCTCATCGGCGAGCCCGGTGTAGGCAAGACCGCCATTGCGGAGGGTCTTGCACAGAAGATTTCCGCAGGAGACGTGCCCTTTAATCTTAAGGATAAGCGCGTTTACCTGCTTGACCTTACATCTCTTGTTGCGGGCACCCAGTTCCGCGGTCAGTTTGAGAGCCGCGTTAAGGGTCTTATCGACGAGGTAAAGGACGCGGGCAACGTTATACTTTTTATCGACGAAGTGCATAATCTTGTGGGCGCAGGCGACAGCGAGGGCTCCATGAACGCCGCCAACATACTGAAGCCTGCTCTCTCACGCGGCGAGGTACAGGTCATCGGAGCCACCACATTCAAGGAATACCGCAAATACATTGAAAAGGACAGCGCGCTGGAGCGCCGTTTCCAGCCCGTTACGGTCAACGAGCCGTCTATCACGGAGACCGAGGCGGTGCTGTTCGGAATAAGAAAATATTATGAGGCTCACCACAAGGTCAAGATAACCGACGAGCTTCTTCGTATGTGCGCGGTGCTTTCAGAACGGTATATCAACGACCGTTTTCTCCCCGACAAAGCCATCGACCTGCTGGACGAAGCCTGCGCCTGCCGCAGTATACGCAGCAAGGAGCTGAGCGACTATGACAGTATCGAAAAAGCGCTTGTGGACGAGGAGATCAACGTTACGGAGATCGAAGACTCCCCCGAGCCTGATTTTGAAAAGCTTGCAAAAGCGAAAGCGGAAGTCCTCCGCCTTGAAAAAGAAAAATCCGACATGGAGGAGACCGTAAACAATATTTACGTCACCGAGGACGACCTTTCCAAGGTCATTGAGCTGTGGACGGGTATTCCCGCAAGCAAGGTCGTTGAGAGCGAATATAAGAAGCTGGAAAATCTCGAAAACAGGCTCAAAGAGAAAATTATCGGTCAGGACGAGGCTATCTCCGCCGTTACAAGGGCTATCAAGCGCACCCGCGTGCAGCTTTCCAAGCGCCGCAGACCTGCTTCGTTCATCTTTGTAGGTCCCACGGGCGTGGGAAAGACAGAGCTGGTAAAGACTCTGGCTGCCGAGCTTTTCGACGGCACAGACCCACTTATCCGTCTTGATATGACGGAATACATGGAAAAGCACTCCGTATCCCGTCTGGTAGGCTCTCCTCCGGGATATGTGGGCTACGATGAGGCAGGTCAGCTTACCGAGAAAGTACGCCGCCGCCCATACTCCGTTGTACTTTTCGACGAGATAGAAAAGGCGCACCCCGACGTTATGAATATCCTGCTGCAAATTCTGGACGAGGGCAGGATAACCGACTCACAGGGCAGGACGGTCAACTTTGAAAATACCATCATCGTTATGACCTCCAATGCAGGCTCTACCGACAAATCCTCGGGCATCGGCTTCAACAAGAGCACCGAGGATATTTCCGAAGAAAAGGCAAAGAAAGCGCTGTCCGAGTTCCTCCGCCCCGAATTTCTGGGCAGAATAGATGAGACCGTCGTATTCAAGCCGCTGACAAAGGAAAATTACGAGGAGATCGCCGCGCTCATGCTGGACGAAATGAAAGAGCCTCTGCTTGAAAAGGGCATCACCCTCAAATACAGCAAAAAGGCGCTTACAATTATTGCGGAGAAGTCTTACGGCAAGAAGTTCGGTGCCCGTGATATACGCAAGGTCATTCGCGAGGAAGTGGAAGACAAGGTGGCTGAATTCATTATCAACAGCACCGCTGTTCCCTTCACCGTTATCAAGATAGGTGAGAAAAAGGGCGAGCTTGATATTACCATCGCATAAAATTTACCGTCCGCCGTATTTTTCGGCGGACGGACATTTCAGAAAAAATATTCCGATTTTTTTGTAAAAACACTTGACAAAGCTTTCTGTATATGATATAATTAATATCGTCGTCAGGGAAAGCCCCTAATTTGCGAGTGTAGTTCAATGGTAGAACACTAGCCTTCCAAGCTGGTTGCGTGGGTTCGATTCCCATCAC